>CADECN010000005.1 GCA_902825785.1 uncultured Hyphomicrobium sp.
CTGCTGGACGGCTTCCTGCACCTGCCGTTGGTCTTGCCGCCAGCAGCAGGAAGTAGCCTGTCACGACTGGCGGCAAGACCAACGGCAGGTGCAGGAAGCCGTCCAGCAGCGATTTACCCGGAAACCGAAAGCGCGCAAGCAGATAGGCCGCCGCGATCGCAATCGGGAGGCTCAAGATGGTTGCGACTGTCGCGACTTTGAGGCTCAGGGTAATCGCCTGCCAGTCGTCCGGTGAAAGCTCAAACACGCCTTTGTCTTCAGAAGCAGCGGCTACTCGTTACTTTAGGATCGTAAAGCCCTGCTTTTCAAATACTGGGGCGGCTTCTGCTGATTTAAGGTAAGCGACGAAGTCGCCGGCGGCGGTTGCGTCCTTGGCGCCCGACAGTACGGCCAGCGGATAGATGATGGGCGGGTGCGAGGATTCCGGGAACACGCCAACGATTTTAACGCCTTTGTCGGCGGACGCATCCGTCTCGTACACGATACCAAGCGGAGCTTCACCGCGCGACACGAGCGTCAGCGCCGCACGTACGTTTTCGGCCTGGGCAAGGCGATTCTCAACGGTGGGCCAGACTTTCAGCGTTTCCAGAGCGGCCTTGGCGTACTTGCCGGCCGGCACGGCTTGCACATCGCCGACGGCAAGCTTGCCGTCCGCACCCAAAGCATCCGCCAGCGCGAATCCTTCGGCGATATCGAGCTTTGCCGTGCTTGAAGCGGGCGCGACTACGACGAGGCGATTGCCGAGCAGGTTCGCCCGCGTGTCCGGCTTTATCAGATTGGCCTTGGCGACATAGTCCATCCAGGCTAGGTCGGCGGAAATGAAGATGTCTGCGGGCGCGCCCTGCTCGATCTGTTTCGCAAGCGCTGACGATGCGGCATAGGACGCGACGACCTTCTTGCCCGACTTCGTCAAGTAATCGGCCGCCGCGGCGTCGAGCGCGTTCTTCAAACTCGCAGCTGCAAAAACCGTGATCTCTCCAACTTCGGTTTTTTGCGCCCATGCCTGTTGCGGCGGAAGATAGCCGGCAGCAACAAGCAACAGCGCGAACAACGTCGAGCGAAGAGCAAATCCGGACTGCATGTGCCGCCTTCCTTGTGTGATCGATATTTCCCTTAGACTATCTCGTTTGAGCGGCATTGCAATGACAGGCGGCGCGGCCGCATCGCCTTCAAAAACCCCTTTATTTTACCCTGTTATTGCATCCGCTATATCTCGTCGGCTATGTTGCGATAGCAGACTGACCGGCCGAGGTGCGAACCGGGAACGCCGCGTCAAATGGAGGAAAGCGGCATGAAAATCAGTGCCAGGAATATATTGAAGGGCAAAGTCGTCTCGATCGTCAAAGGCGCGACGACCGCCCATGTGCGCCTGGACGTGAATGGCGCGATCATTACGGCGTCCATCACCAACGAGGCGGTCGACGAGCTCGGCCTGTCAGTCGGCAAGGAGGCTGCGGCCGTCATAAAGGCGTCGGACGTGATGGTCGCTGTCGCGTGATGGCAATGAAAAAAATGCGATCGGTTGCGACGTTCGTTGCGCTCATCGCGCTCAGCATCCCTGTTTCGGCAGCGGGTACGGGCGGATGCGAGAGCTTCTCCTGGCCGCTCAAAACAGAAATCACGTGGATGGGCGAGAGCGATCCCATCGCGCTGCAATCCGGCGCGTCGGTAACGGAGCTGCCGGCCAAAGCCATGCTTGTCACGTTACTGCCGCACGATCAGGCGGCACTTTCGGTCACCCCGAGCGGCAAGTCGAAGGTCGCTCCAGAGAACGCGCATGCCGCGATCATTAATTTTGCTGGCGTGCCGGGGGCTGGGGCATATCACGTATCGCTATCGGGACCGGGGTGGATTGACGTCGTCCAGAACGGTGCGACCCTCGATGCGGTCGCGCACACCGGAAAGGCCGATTGCGAGAGCATTCGAAAGAGCGTTCGCTTCAATATCGGAGCGGGTCCGTTCTCGCTGCAGCTCAGCGGCGTACCTTCGGACACGATCAAGGTAACGATTCGCAAGTCGGACTGACGATTTGTCACCGCGTTAAACTTGACTCTCCAAGTAAATAATAGTTTGATCGCCGTCGAACTTCATTATCAGGGCCTTGAACCCTGTCTTTTGGAGAACGTTAAATGCGTTTCGACGACGTGCTGCTCGATCCGGCGTGGCCGGCGAGCCAACGGCTGAGCCATCGTACGCTCGCCGCGGCCTTGCTTGTGGGCCGCTGTCTTTCGGTATGGACATCGACCTATTCCGACGCCGGACCCCGAGCGCTTGCGGTGCTCGTGAACGACTAGCAATCGGCCTAGTGCCTTGTGCCCTCAGGGCGAGCCCATAGGCCCCCAAGAAACCCGGAGCACTTCGTGATGAAAGACCGCAGGCATTTCGATGGCGCGGATACTACACAGGCTTCAATCACCGAGGAGAGCGGTGATTGCGGCTGCTCTCATAACGATCTGCCGTTCCGCGAAGACTTCGGTCTAAGCCCGTTCGAGAACATGTCGCTCGACATCTTTCGCTGCGTTTGCAGCCTGTACAGCACGTCCAATCCGCAGACGGTCAGCACGGCATACGATTTGTGCGAAAGGGCGCTAGGGGCTTCTGCCGGACCGCTCTTCGTCGCGCGCATCACAGCGCTATTGCGTGCCGTAAAAGCTGAGCGCAAGGCGCCGTTCACGTTTCTGACCCCCGGTTGTCTTCGTATCGTCCAAGACGAAGTGGCGGTCATCTCGGTGCTGCAAGCCGCGCAAGACGACAAACCGGCCAAACTCAAACAGGCGGCCGTGGAGCTCGCAGCTTCCGCAGACGTTTCGCGCATCATGACCGCAGCGCTTCTCTTAGCGCAGGATTTTGGAAACGGCCGACTCCAAAGTAGCCGCGCGATGGAGCGGCGGCCGGTGCTGCATTGAAATTGTCATTCGCGCCTCCGGCTGTAGGTGCGAAATGGGATGGAGTAGGTGAAACCAAGAACCCCGGCCTTCACTTCTCCAGCTAGCGGTGGGCGCGTATTTCCCGTTCGCGCTCACCGCTTTTTTTAGTCATCTGGCGTAAAGTAACGGCGCAACTCCTGCAGAGACGACACACTCATAGGCTGCAGAGCCTTTGTTGACGGCGATCGGTGCGCGACCGAATAGGAGGTCTGCGCACTGTCGGCTGGGGATGGCATTGCAGGCGAAGTTCGCATGGCGTCACGACGTGCCGAGAGCGCGGATGCGCCACGGCGACGCGCCTGACCTCGCTGCCCTTTGGCGGCGGTCACGTCAAACTCCGTACGCCACTGCACAACAGCAAACTGCGAACTCCCGACAACAAAACCGGCGTGCTCTATTTGGGCCACCGATGAGCTTATCACTATTCTAACCATTTTTCCCCGCCTTGCCGAGAGCGCGCCGCGATAGAACGGCGTTCAACGTGCGGTCGCGCGCGCGGCTTTGCGCACGCCGATGCCGCCGACCTCGGGGTTAACGACCGAATAAAATGAATTGTTCCAGAAGTTCCGGGAGCGGGCTGGCGCTACGGGGCGTCGGTCCGTAGGTAGGGCCGCCAAAGTTGCGGCGACGGAGGCAAACGGACGTCGTACAGACGCCCCACGAGTAAATCCCGTTTGGCAGTTTGGCCTGCGGCCCTACACTTTCAAAGCCAGTGCGGGCCGCAGCCAGACATCAGAGCCAGCCGCCGATCAACGCAATGCCGGCGAGGGACACGGCAGCTCCTCCGATCTGATTGAAGCTGGCGCCGGCGGTTCGTCCCAGACGACCGACCGTCAAACCAATGCCGATACCGACCGCATGAAGCAGCGCGGTGGCCAGCATGAAGCCCGCAGCGTAGCTCGCGCCCGAAGCATCAACCGGCATCTCCGCACCGTGGGCGTGGCCATGGAAAATTGCGAACAAGCCCACAAGGGTCATGGCCGCGAGAGTCGGCATCGACAAATTGAGCGCGACCGCAAGACCGATGACGACGACCGACGCGGCGATGCCGAGTTCGACGAAGGGCACGTTGATTTGGGCCATGCCGAGCCAGCCGCCGAAGGCCATCATGGTGACGAACGAAAGCGGCACAAGCCACATCGCCCGTCCGCCAAGATTGGCGGCGAACAGGCCAACCGCGACCATCGCAAGGACATGGTCGAGGCCGCCGATCGGATGCCAGAAGCCGTGCATGAAGCCCGAGGCTTCGCCCACTCCGACGTGCGCGGCGGCCGGTGTGGCCGACGCAGCCGCGACGGTGAGCGCGGTTCCAAGCAACCGCAGAAGTGTCTTGCTGTTCATTGCTTCTATGCTCCTCCCAGTTGTTGATTCATTCAAAAAAACTCAGATGGCACGCGCAGCGGAAGCCTGCGTGCGAACCCAGTCGTACCAAGCCGACAAGCCCTCGCCGGTACGGGCCGACACGCGGAAAACGACGATGTCGGGGTTGACCGCCCTGGCGTTTGCGATGGCCTTGTCGGCGTCGAAATCCACGTGCGGTGCGAGGTCGATCTTGTTCAGGATCATGACTCGGCTGGCCTGGAACATGTGCGGATACTTGAGCGGCTTGTCCTCGCCCTCGGTGACCGAAAGGATCGCGACCTTTGCGTGTTCGCCGAGATCGAAAAGCGCGGGACATACGAGATTGCCGACGTTCTCGATCAGCACCATCGAACCGACCGGCGGCTTCAACTCGGCGAGCCCGCGCGCGATCATATCCGCCTCGAGATGGCAGCCGGTGCCGGTGTTAACCTGCACGCACGGCGCGCCCGCCGCCCGGATGCGCTCACCATCATTGGCGGTGGCCTGATCGCCCTCGATAACGGCGAGGGCCGCTTCGCTCTTCAGATCGCGGATCATGCGCTCAAGGAGGGTGGTCTTGCCGGAACCGGGCGAACTCACAAGGTTGAGCGTGAGGATTTCACGACCCGCGAACCAGGCGCGGTTTCTCTCAGCCAATGCGTCGTTCTTGGCAAGCAGGCGGGCCTCAAGCTCGACGATCGTCGCGCGTTCGCTGTCGCCTGCGTGGGCGTGAGCGTGGGCATGATCGTGATGATGCGAATGGGAGTGATCATGCCGCGTGCCGTCCGCATGGGTGTGCTCGTGGCTGTGGTCATGGTCGTGGTCGTGCGAATGATGATGATCGTGGGCGTGGGAATGGCTGTGCCGCGTGCCATCCGCGTGCGTATGCTCGTGGCTGTGGTCGTGGTCGTGACCGTGATGGCCGTGGCTATGATCATGGCTGTGGCTATGCGTGTGACTGTGGCGCAAACCGCCTGAGTGTTCGTGCATATGATCATGCTCGTGCATCTCACGACCGACTATGGCGGTCGCGCCGGTTTCCATATTGACGATCCTGGCCTTTGTCGCGCTGCCGCATCCGCATGAACCGCACATCACGCAGCCTCCTCTAATTCGATGCTCTTGACGTTGAGTTCGGTCCCGGCAATGCGCTCGCATTGCCGGCTGCCGCAATCGCACGCCGTCATCAGTGTCGGTGTCGCGAACGTTGATCCGCACGCGCCGCAACGCGCTCGCCCCTCGATTTCGCGAATATCGAGCGCGGCTTCTTCAAGCGGGGTACCTTGCGCCACGGTGTCGAAGCAAAAACGGATCGCGTCCGCCATGACACCGGACAACTGGCCGATTTCGAGCGTCACGCGACGAATGCGACGGCCGCCTGCGGCGTCCGACGCGATGGCAACGACATTCCGGGCGATACCGAGTTCGTGCATGTCAGCAAATCCTCGGAAGCTGATCGCCGACCAGCATGTCGACGATGCGGGTGCCACCAAATACCGTGTGCATCGAAACGCGACCCGGCTCCCCTTGCCGCACCTCGCCAATGATACCGGCGTCGGCCCCGTAACGGTGCGCACGCATGGACATGAGTGCGGCCTCGGCCTCATCAGGCGGAACGATGGCGACTATTTTGCCTTCGTTGGCGAGATAAAGCGGATCGAGGCCGAGAATCTCGCAGAACGCCTTCACCTCGGCCCGCAGCGGCGTCTTTCGCTCTTCAATGGCGATCGATACCTGGGACGCTTGCGCCATTTCGTTGAGCACGGTCGCGACACCGCCGCGCGTGGCGTCCCGAATGGCGCGTGTGCCGGGCGCGGCTGCAAGGAGCGCGTCGATCAGACCGTTCAGCGGCGCGCAGTCGCTGGCGATCGTGCTGTCGAGCGCCATGTCGCCACGGGCGCCGAGGATCGCCGCGCCGTGATCTCCGAGCAAACCGTTCACCAGCACGAGGTCGCCGGGACGCGCCTGGTCGGCGCCGAGGTGCAATTCAGGTCTGATCACCCCGATGCCGGTCGTCGTCAGGAAAACTTGGTCACACGCGCCGCGCTGCACGACCTTGGTGTCGCCGGTAACGATCTCGATTCCGGCGTCGCGCGCGGCTTCAGCCATCGACGCCGCGATCCGCCTCAGCAGATCGACCTCGACGCCTTCCTCCACGATCGCCGCACAAGACAGATAGAGCGGACGGGCACCACCGACGGCCAGGTCATTCACGGTGCCGCAGACGGCAAGCTTGCCGATGTCGCCACCAGGGAAAAAGAGGGGATGGACGACGAAGGAATCCGTCGTGAAGGCCAAGCGATCGCCGTGGCTTGCAAGGTCGGCAAGGCTGAAGCGGGCCTGATCTTCGAGCGGCGACAAAGCGGCATTGTCGAAGGCCGAGACGAAGACGTCGTCGACCAGGTCCTTCATGGCTTTGCCGCCGCCGCCATGGGCGAGCGTGACCTTCGGGACGAATACGCGACCGATGTTGCGCCGGCGCGGTACGGGCATGACGTTCATGACACCGCCTCGCGCCGCTTGATGCCGCCATACTGGAAGTAGGCCGCGCATGCGCCCTCAGAGGAGACCATCAAGGCGCCGAGCGGCGCTTCCGGCGTACACGATGTTCCGAACACCTTGCATTGCCAGGGCTTGATGACGCCCTTCAGGACCTCGCCGCACTGGCACGATTTCGGGTCCGCGATTTTGATATTGGGCATTGCGAACCTGGCTTCCGCATCGAAGTCGCGGTAGGCGGCACGGATGCGGACGCCGGAGTGGTCGATCGAGCCGAGGCCGCGCCACTCGAAGAACTCGCGCAGCTCATAGACATCGCTCAAGGCGGCGAGTGCCGGAGAATTCCCTTCTTCGGGCACGATGCGCGCGTACTGGTTCTCGATCTCGGCGCGCCCTTCCCTGATCTGTTTCAGAACCATCCAGATCGAATGGAGAACGTCGAGCGGCTCGAAGCCTGCCACAACAAGCGGCTTCTTATAGTGGCGCGAGATGAATGCGTAAGGCTGCGTTCCGATCACCATCGAGACGTGGCCGGGACCGAGGAAGCCGTCGAGCTGCAGATCCGGACTGTCAAGAATGGCCTTGATGGTCGGGACAATAGTGATGTGGTTGCTGAAGACCGTAAAGTTCTTCACGCCTTCCGCCTTCGCCTGTTGGATCGTGAGCGCGGTCGACGGAATGGTCGTTTCAAAGCCGATCGCGAAGAAGACAACTTCGCGTTCAGGGTTCTTGCGGGCGAGCGCAAGCGCGTCCATCGGCGAATAGACCATGCGCACGTCGGCGCCGTCAGCTTTCGCTTGCAACAAGCTTTTCTGAGATCCGGGCACGCGCATCGCATCGCCGAACGTCGTGAAGATCACCTCGGGCCGCGCCGCGATCGCAACGCAGTCATCGACGCGACCCATGGGGAGCACGCACACCGGACAGCCCGGCCCGTGCACCAATTCGATCTCCTTGGGCAACATGCCTTCAAGGCCGTAGCGGAAAATCGAATGCGTGTGGCCGCCGCAGACCTCCATGATGGCGATCGGGCGTTGCTTGGCGATATCAATTTCCGAGACGAGCTTGTCGATCTCGTGCAGCAGAATTTGCGCTTTTTCGGGGTCGCGGAACTCTTCGACGTACTTCATGCCGCCACTCCTTTCTTGGCCGCCGAGCCGCGGTCATCGGCCAGCAGCGTGTGAACCAAGTCCCAGAGAATGTGATAGGCAGTGACGTGGCACTCCTGCGTGCGGTGGATCGAGTGCGTTGGCACCACGAGACAGTAATCGACCGCGCCGGACGTCTTCATGCGGCCACCGTCTCCGCCGGCCAGGCCGATGGTCAGCAGGCCCATTTCCTTGGCCTTGGCGAAGGCAGAGATGAGGTTCGTCGAATTGCCACTGGTCGAGATGCCGATGAGGCCGTCACCGGCCCGACCCTGAGCAATGATCTGGCGAACGAAGACGTGTTCGAAGCCGACGTCGTTGCCGACGGCCGAGATCATCGCGAGATCGGCGACAAGGTTGGTCGCGGCGAGCGCCGGCCGGCCTGCCGTGATGGGATGTACGAATTCAACCGCGACATGAGACGCATCGCAGCTCGACCCGCCATTGCCCATCGAGAACAGGCGGCCGCCGTTGCGATAGAGTTCCGCGAGGGCCTTTGCCGCCGCGACCAGGACGTGCCCGCTTTCGGCGAAGAATGCCTCGTTGGTATCGCGGCTTTCGCGTGCCTTCTCGGCGACCGAGTGCAGAAGCGCCGCGTCAAGCTTGGCCTGATCCTGCGACTTGCCGTGCAGGAACGGGTAGAGACCTGAGAGTTCTGTTTCGTTGGGCATGGCGGCCCTCCTAGACTGTCCCGGACAGGCGCATGGCTTCCATTTCGGCCTGCGCTTCGCCGAGTTCAGTGAGCACTTTCAGCGTTTCGGCGGCCTCGGCCTCGTCGATGCGGCTCATGGCGAAGCCGACGTGAACGAGGACCCAATCGCCGACGCAGGATTCGACCGGATGGTCGTCGGACACGATGCACGCGACGTTGACCTGCCGCTTGACGCCGGACACGTCGACGGTTGCGAGTTTTCTTTGCGCATCGTCTATCGCAACGATCCGGCCGGGAATCCCGAGGCACATGGGTTGCTTCCTCCGAATGAATTTTTGTCTTTCGTGTCGGTGAGCATGCGCGCGGCGGCGATCGCGGCCTGACCGAGCGCCAGACCGCCGTCACCGGCGGGTATTGCTTTCTGCGTCAGGACGTCGAAACCTGCCGCTTCGAGATGCCCGATCGTCAGCTCCAGAAGGAGCCGGTTCTGGAAGCAGCCGCCGGACAAGGCGACCGTATCAAAACGACCGATGCCAGCATCGTCGCGTTCGGCGAGCTTGATCGCCATTGTGCTCAATGCGCGGGCGAGGCCGCGATGGAAGCGAGCGGCTATAACACCGGGCGGCGTCTGCAAGATCAAATCGCCGAGAATTGCGTTCCAAACGGCGAGCGGTTCGATGTATGGCAGGCCGGAGCACTTCAGCTTGGGGATTGTGAAGGGGTAATCGAGCGCGATGTCCCCGTTCTCGAGCGCATCGCGGTCAACGATCGCTTCAAGGCAAGCGGCCGCTTCGCCTTCGTAGCCTTGACGCTCGAACGCGATGCCGAGGGCGGCCGCGACGGCGTCGAACAAGCGGCCGCACGACGAGGCATCCGGCGCATTGACACGGTCGCGCAACATCGCATCGAGGATCTTGCGAGGCTTGTTGCCGAGCGCGCGATAAATTTCGAGATCGGCGAAATTCATCGCGAACGACGCCCAGCCCATCTCGGCCATCAGGTGTGTATAGAGATTGCGCCAGGGTTCGCGCGATGCCTTGTCACCGCCGAGCATTGGAACCGGCTTGAAGGTCGCGAGGCGCTCGTAACCTTTGTAGTCGGCGAAAAGAAATTCGCCACCCCAGATCTCGCCGTTGTCACCGTAGCCAAGTCCATCAAGCGCGATGCCGAGCACGGGCGAGCCGGCGAGCGGACGGCCGTTCTCCGCGAGGCAACTCGCGACATGGGCGTGGTGATGCTGGATTTGCAACAGCGGCAGACGCTCGGCGGTTGCGGTTTTCCTGGCAAGAGCGGCACTGCGATAGTGCGGGTGCATATCGGCAGCGAGCGCTTGTGGCGCCGATGAAAGCATGTCGCGATAGAGCGCAATCGTACGCGTCAGGTCGTCGAATGTCTGGGCGTCGTCGAGATCGCCAATGTGCTGCGACAGCACCGCCTGACCGCGTTTCACCAAGCAGAATGCTGACTTGAGGTCGCCGCCGAGCGCCAGCACCTCGGGCGCGGCCTCGAAGCCGTGCGGAAGGTGCACAGGTGCCGGCGCGAAACCGCGAGCGCGACGCAGAACGCGAACTTCGCCTAGTGCGAGACGGACGACGGAATCATCGACGCGATTGAGGATGTCGCGGTCGTGGACGAGGGCGAACGGCGCGATCGCCGCAAGTTGCTTGTGCGCATCGTCGTCCGAGATGACCTGCGGTGCATTCGCGATGTTGCCTGAAGTCATCACGACCGGGCGGTCCATTCGGCGAAGTAGCAGCGCGTGCAGGGGCGTTGTCGGCAGCATGAAGCCGAGCGTCGCCAAGCCGGGCGCAATGGCGCCGGGAAGCGGTTTTCCGGATGCGCGCACCAGAACGATGGGACCGGCCGTGCTCGTCAGTGCCGTCTCCTCTTCGGCGCCGATCTCGGCGTAGGCGCGGATCACATCGAGGTCGCGGGCCATCAGTGCGAAGGGTTTGCAGTCGCGTTGCTTCAAGGAGCGGAGCCGTTCGACGGCGCTCGCCTGCGTCGCATCGCACGCGAGGTGATAGCCGCCGAGCCCTTTAATGGCGACAATCTCGCCCTTCTGAATGAGCCCGAGCGCGGCGTCGACTTCATCGAGCATCGAGGTCTGTTCGAAGCTTACCGCCTTGCCGTCGAAGCGGATGAGCCGCGCTTTCGGTCCGCAGGCATGGCAGGCGGTCGCTTCGGCGTGGAACCGACGATCGGCCGGGTTCTCATATTCGGTCGTACACACCGGGCAGAGGTCGAACGCCGCCATGCTGGTGGCGGAGCGATCATACGGCATGCGCGCGATGATGGTCAGGCGCGGGCCGCAGTTGGTGCAGGTGGTGAAGGGATAGCGGAAGCGGCGCGAGAACGGATCGAAGATGTCGGTTGCGCAGTCCGGGCACAGCACGGCGTCCGGTGGCACCTGGGTATTGGTGTGGCCGGCGCGGCTTTCGACGATCTCAAAGCCGCCGGGCATTGCACCGGCGTAGGGAAGGACGTCGATGCTTTCGATGCGCGCCAGCGGTGGCTGCTCGGTGCTGAGCTTCTCGATAAATGTCGCGACGGACTGGGGTAGACCCGCAACGCGAATCAACACGCCCTCGGCATCGTTCAAGACCGTGCCGCGTAAGGCGAAGTCGCGCGCGAGACGCCAAACAAGCGGACGGAAGCCGACACCTTGCACGCGCCCGCGCACGCGAACCTGCACCGCCTGCATTTCGGCGGAGCCCGACGCCAATGTGCTGAGCGGCGCGGCCGTGGTCATTGCACGGCCTCCCAAATAAGCACGCGGTTGTTGCCGCTGTCGGCAATGACCGCTGTCGCGCCGCAGATGGCCACGCCATAGGGCCAGCAAAGAGAATCGCGCTGCGAGCCGCCCCAGCGGTTCTCGCCCTTATCCTCGAACGTCGATTGGCCGGCGAGCCAGCGCGCGGCTGCGTCCTGCTCCAGTCGTTCCAGATCGTAACCGACGAGCCGGCAATTGGCGGTATCGGCGGCGATCAGGCGTCGGTTCGAAACGGCGACGCTGTAGGGCATGTTGAGAGACGCCGCCGTCGGGTAGTAAGAGGCCTTGTTGTGATCGACGCCTGCCATGCTGGCCTGGCCGAGCACAAAATCGCATGGCGCGCCGTTCTCGTCTGGAGCCTCCGACCAAACCATGATCCTGTTGTTGCCTGCGTCGGCGACGAATAGCCGGTCTCCATCGACGGCAACACCATGCGGCCAACGCATGCCGGAGGCGGACGGCGCGTGTCCGCCGTTTTCGTCCCGCGTGTCGAAATCGCGTTGACCGAGCACGAGGTCGGCAGGCGCGCCATTGGCATCGGGTATGCCATTCCACTTGAGAACACGTCGGTTGCCAGCGTCCGCAACATAGAGTGTTCCGTGCGAGATCGTGACGCCGTAGCACCAGTTGAGACTGTCTGCCGTCGGCGTGCTTCGGCCGCGATTTGGCGCGCCGCTCGCGAAGTCTGCCTGTCCGAGCACAACATCGGCGGGCTGGTTTGAGTCTGTTGGGAGGCTGCGCCAAATCAGAACTCTATGGTTCCACGCGTCGGCAACGGCCAAAATTCCATCTTCCACGGCAACGCCTGTCGGAACATTGAGCGTTGCGGCCGTCACCGGGCCGTGGCCGTTGCGGCCTTCCGCCGTGAAGCTCGGCTGACCGATCAGAAGATCGGCGGATGTGCCGTCGCGGGTCGGGCACTCGTTCCAGATCAGCAGACGATGATGGCCTGTGTCGGCGACGCACAGCGCACCGTTTTCCGCAAGCGCGGCACCGCGCGGACCAAAGAGTGTGTCGGCGCGCGGCGCGATCGGCTCTACAAGCGCGAACGAAGCGACCGCCTGACCGAGCACGACCGACGCACCGCGCTCATCCAGCAGATTCAAAGGCGCAGCGATTTGCGCGCTTTCAAAACTTTTGCGGACTGGGCGCAATGAGACGCGCATCGCTATTTTTGCAACCTCACTTCGACGCGCGTACCGACGACGCGAACGGCGTGCGGCAGCAACTGCACTGCCGGCGCCGTCAGGCACTCGCCGCTCGACAAATCGTAACGGAAGCCGTGATAGGGGCAGGTGATGATGCCGTCTCTCACCTCACCGTCGTCGAGCGCTAGACCCAGGTGCGCGCACGCATTCTGGAAGCACGTAACGATGGAGCCTTGGCGGGATAGCAAGATCTTCTCGCCATCTAGCTCCATGGACTTGATGCCGCCCTGCGGAATGTCGGCAATCTTGGTCGCGTATTGCCACGAGCCGCCCGAGCTGAGCGCGAAAGGGCTTATGAAGCGAACGCTTTCACCGCCGGTCGCAGCACTCGCCATGCCTTTCACCTGATGGATCTCGGTGATTTCCGGACAAGCTTCCTCGACCGCCTTCTTCACGCCTGCGTGGAACGTGAGCGCCGAGGCCGGACAGCCGTCGCAGGACCCGGTAAAGCGGACCTCGATCGCGGGTGGCTCAACGCCGACAAGTTCGACGTTGCCGCCATGGGATGCGAGCATGGGCCGAATGCCCTCAAGTGCCGTCTCGACCCGCTCCGTCAGGCTCGGCTTGACGAGACCGTGCCGGCGCATGACGGCGTAGACCACATCGTCCGTCACCGCCGCCTTCATGGCCGCCAATGCCGCGGGGTCGCGCTTCAGGGCGGAGACGAGGCGGCGCAGCGCCTCGCCGTTCAGCGCCTCGATGGCAAGTCCGTACGCGCGGGCGGCGCCGCGCGCATTGTCTTCCCAGCCATCGAAGATCATCTCCAGCCGCTCGATGTCGCCGACGAGATGCGCGATGTCGTTGCGCTCATCGTCCACGATTTTCGGAGTGGCTGCGAGTGCCGTCACGACATCCTCACCGATAACGCAGGTTGCGGAAGAGATAGGGCTGCAGGGCGCCGGCGATCAGCCCGCCGATGGCGGCGGAGGGGACGGCGGCAAAGCCAAGCTTGCTTGTCGCCATGAGCGCCAGCGCGCCGATCACGATACCGATTGCGAGCTGGGTGTAGGCTTTCAGCGGTTCGGCGAACAGCTTGCCCTTAAAAAACAGACCGACCGAGCTTTTGACCATTTCCAACATGCCAGCCCCTCAGTTCACTAATGCGTTGAGGAGCAGGCCGAGCGCAACGCCCGCTGTTCCGGCGATCACGCCATAGAAGGACCCCATGAAAGCAGCGAGTTCATTGCCGAGAGCTTTGCCGCCTGTCGCGATGCCGCCCAGCATGCCCCCGACGATCGACGCCACGATGCCGACCAGAAGCGCAAGCGCCGCTGAATCCATCAACAATCCTTCCGTCATTGCACTTGGTCTCCTTCGCGGTTTTGTCCGATCGGTTGTGTCTCGCTCGTGTGGCCGTTGGCGCGAACGCGCGACAGCATCTCGCGCTCGATCTGGTCCATGGCCTCGGCGATGATGCGGGCCTTTTCCTGTTCGCCCGCCGCATTGAAGATTGCGCGCGCTTCGGCATAGAGCCGGCTCGCAGCGGCGAGATTCGATTGGTTGCCGGAATCTGGCTCTTCCGGATCGTCTGGCAGATTCCAGAAGCAATTGGCCTTGTTCGCGATGGTGTTTGCGTATTCCACCGGCATGGCCTCACGGGTGCGAACCTGCAGCGCTTCGTCGTAGGCCTCGAGCGCACGTACATTGTTTTCGACCGCGTGACTCGATGAGGCGTACTGGAGCGCGTTGCCGAGATTGTTCTGAAGCATCGCGTACTCAGCCGGGTGATCGATGAGGTTGACGACCTTCAAACCGTCCTCAAACGCTTGGACAGCGAGCGCCTCGCGCATCTTGGCGCGCTCGTCAGTGAAGGGTATGGAAAGAAACGCGGTGGCCAGATTGTTCTGGAGGATCGCGTATTCCTTCGGATACTTGAAACGGTCGAAGGTTCGCAGCGCGCGCTGATAGGCCGAGACGGCGTCGGTGATGCGCGCTTTGCCGTTGCCCGCCAGGCTCTGCAGTACGAGCCCAAGATTCATTTCGGACTCCGCCAACTCTTCCGGCGTGCCATGACTTCGGATGACGGGCATTGCGGTCTGCAATGCGTCGCGGGCCATTTCGAGCGATTGCGTTCCATCTTCGGGAAGTGCCTGCAACGCCGTCGCCCTGCGGGCTTGGATACGCGCGGCTAGCAGCGCGTGCCGGGACGGACATAGCGCGAGCGCGCGATCGTAAAGTTCGATGGCGACGCGGAGGTCTTCGGCGGACTTCGGCTTGAGCTGCAGGCCGACGGCAATTTCCATCAGCATCTCGGCGCGCTCTTCAGCGCTCGCCGTATCCGCGTCGGCGGCCGCAAGGGCGGCTTGAACCTGCTCCCGGACTCCGACCGCCACGCCACTTTCCTCCCGGCCGCTTCCGCCTTCGCGGCGGTAATTGTTGTTTGCAATAGAGTAAGCGCATTGGCGCCGAGATGTCTATTGAAATTGCATATTGCATACTAAGTTGTCAGACAAAGGCACCTTCCGCAATCAGGGCTGCGCGCTCATCGCTCCATGCGGCGGCGAACGTGAGCTGCGTGTCATCTTCAATTCCGTTGTCACGAAAGAAGTCAGCCGCCGTCACGGTGCGGTCGCCTGCGCTTGAGCGCAGCTTGATGACGTAGCCGCCGGCCGCCTGATAGCGCACGGGCAGAATCACGAGATCGTCGCCATCGCGAAGCAACACAACGTTCTCAAGGCCACCGAAGAAGTTTTCGTAGACCAGGCCCGGCATATGCAGCGCGCCACGACGCACCGTCAGGATGCAGTCACTCATCATGGCGTGCGCTCCGCGCTTTGACCGGATTCCAAACCGGCCCCGATGCGCGCCTCGATGCGTTGCGCGACAACAGCAACAGAGCGCTGAACAGCCGGCGTCAACTCCAAGCCAAAGTCGAGCGCGCCAACTTCAATCAGGTAGGCCGTTACGTCGTCGGGGAAGCTGTCGCGAAAAATTCGCCGGCCTGCGTAGATCGCATGATCCCAGCGAAAGTCGTGCAGATTGAGCGTCGGCGTGAACTGACTTTCGACGGCGCGACCTGGAACCTCGAAGATCGTGCCGGGCTCGGCCCCGCTACAGCAGCCATCGACGACGATCAAAGTCGTGCTGCCTTGCGCCGCGAACATCACGGCCATGCCGTCGGTGCCCGCATCCAGCAAGCGCACGTCGGACCTACTGTTCAGCGTCTGGCGATGTTTCAGGGCTTTCACGACCTCCAGCCCGGCCGCGTCGTCCATCCTGTTGGCGTTGCCGCAGCCGATGATGGAAATCACGCGCTACCGAGCCGCAAGCGGCCCGCCTCCACTAAATGCGCCACAAACGACAGGACCATTCCGGCTCGACCGGACAATCGAGCTCGGGAAGCTCGCAATACCGGCGATGCACCAGGTAATACATGCACGTCTCGCAAGGCTGCTCCAATCCGCCGTGTTCGATCGTGTGGTCGGTAAAACCGGCGATCACGAGCTTTGCCGTCAGATCACCATCCACCGCTCTCAGGCGAGCGATGATCTGTTGAACCTCTTCGTGCGAATCGGCTCTCGGAAAGACTTCCGTCTTGAGACCGGAACCCAAGGTTGCAGCGATAGCATTGCGCTCCTGATCATCGCTGGGCTGCAGCTTGTCTTCGATCATGACGCACCTCGATTGAAATCTTGCGCGTACCTCAGATTCTCCAGAGCCTGCACCACCAGTGCGGCTCAACCGGCACAGATAGCTCAGGCAGGTCGCACCATTTGCGGTGTACGAGATAGTACATGCACTCCAGGCAGCGCTGCTGTTCGGGGCCATATGGATGGTCGACAAAGCCGCTGATGACGAGCTTCGAATTCAGGTCATCAGGCGGGAGCTGCCGCAACTCGGCGAGAATCGCACCGAATTCCTTTTCCGTTTCTGGAAAGGGCTCCGTCTGAGTCTGCAGCCCATTCGCCATCATTTCGGCGATCGTCTGCAGCAGACGCTCATCCTTTCCCTTTGCACTCATGTCCCTGCTTTCTTTCCGGCGCGATTCCATGTCCCGCGCATCCCGTTTCGACTCGCTCGCTAAAGGGTTGCGCACTAGAGGGTAGCCTGACATCACGCCGTCCGGAAATGTGCAAGCTCCTTGCCCGACTTTGCGTCATAGGCGTGGACCGTGCACACCAAGCACGAGTCATATGACCGGCAGACGTGACCTACCTCGACCGGGTCATGGGAATCCGCAATCGGTGTTCCGATGAGCGATTCCTCGATGGGGCCGCGCGCGCCATCCGAGGTCCGCGGGCCGACGTTCCAGGTTGTCGGCGCAATGATCTGGTAGTTCTTGATCTTTCCGCCCTGTACCTCGATCCAGTGGCAAAGAGCGCCGCGGATGGCCTCGGTCGCACCCCAGCCGCGGCCGTCCTTCTCAGTCGGCTTGATGTACCATTCGTCCTTTAGTCTGAACTCGCGCAGGATGCGCTCGGCCTCGCGATACAGCTTCACGCCCTCGTGCATACGCGCGAAGTGGCGAAGCATCACGCTTGCTCCTCCAAGGTTGTTGTACATGTCGAGGACGAGCGGATCGTAGTGCTGCCAGCTTTCACCGTGTTTGCCGCCGGCGATCAACTGGCGCGAGAGCGGTCCGGCTTCGAGGCGGCCATCCTGAGAATGCAGCACCGCGCTCGACCATGAATACTTGGCGTTGTGATCGATCGTGTTCTTCTGGGTCGGCTTCGTCGTGCGGTCGAAGGGATGAAGCACTTGCGGCTCGTCGTACCACGCGTGCCTCAAGTCTTCGCGCGTGAAGGTCTGATCCATCAGCTTGTGGGTGCCGGTGGCGCCATCAAACACGCCGCTCTTCATGATAACGGCGCCGTTGCGGCTTTCGATCGTCGGCTTGTTGTACCTGTCCTCGTGCGGCAGATACCCCCACGACACGTACTTCTTGTGACCGCGGCCGTAACGGTCGACGCCGATGTCCTTTGACATGCGCCAGTACATGCCGAGATCCGAATTGGCGTGCTCGGGACGCTCGTCGAGCCATGTCATGAAGTCGTTGTAGGAGCGGATCTGCTCGTAGCGCTCAAGCGTGCAGCCCAACCAAACAGGCTCCAACCAATTGCGCCTGAAGTGCTCGAGGATCGACCAGGCTCGTGTCACGTCGGTTAGCGTCGGCGCGCACATCACGCCGCCGGGCACCATGTAGCTCGAATGTGGCCACTGGCCGCCGAGCAGTGCGTAGATTTCGACGGGACGGCCCGAAATCGTGACGCCGAGCTCGTAATTCTTGCCCGTGAAGGGCGCCCAGCGCTTTACCGCTTCTTCGTAGAAGCTCGAGCGCGAATAGTTCTTGTTCGTATAGTCGATCATGAACAAGCCGTAGTGGTGGCGCGGCAAGCTTTGGATCGATTCGACGATCTGCCCGAGGTTTCGCGCAAGAATGGCGTTGCGCGGCACTTCGGTTTTCCAGGCCGTATCGAGAGCCCACGCCGCGCACGTCAGATGCGAAGCGCCGCAGATGCCGCACGCGCGCGGCGTCACGACAAGACCGGCTTGCGGATCCTTGTCGCGCAGGATGATCTCGAAGCCGCGAAAGAGCTCGGCGTTGGTCCAGGCGTCGACGACGACACCATCCTGAATGTGGACGCGCACGTCCAAGTCGCCTTCGACGCGGCCGACGGGCGAAATATCGAGTGTTTGCACTGCTGCTGACATGGGGAATCTCTTTGTTCGAGGTAAACGGAACGGGGAATCGCCGGTGCGCGCGTCGATCAGACGACGAAGATGTCTTCTTCCGCCCACCTGGGTGAGGCGGCTTTCGCGGCGGCCGTCAGCTTGACGTAACCCGTCTTGTCCACGCCGGTCGGCATGTCCTTGGGCACGCCCATCACGGTCTGGGTCTTGAAGACCGTGCCAGGCGCAAGGTCGTAGAAGGGGAACTCCGGCTCGGTGCAGCCCATGCACGGCATACCGGCGCGCGTCTTCGACGACTGCCGATTCCACAGGATGCGATTGCACGGGGAGTGCGTCATCGGTCCGCGGCAGCCGAGGTCATAGAAAAGGCAGCCCTTGCGCTGACCGTATTCGGTGGCCGACACCTTGTAGGCGAAGTGCATGTTCCGGGTGCAGCCGGTCTGCGTGAAGCTCGTGAAGAACGTCTTGGGCCGGCCGAAGTCGTCGAGCGAAAGATCGCCACCGCGGCCTGTTGCAACAGCGACGACGATTTGCGTGATCCAGTCCGGATGTGCGGGGCAGCCTGGAATATTGATGACCGGCAACCCGGCTTTCGATTTGTAGTCCTTGCCAAGAAAACCGCCGTGGCCGCGCTTCAGGAACTGAAGGCCGACGCTCTCAGACGGGTTAGGCGCGGTCGCCGGAATGCCGCCCCACGTCGCGCAGTCGCCAACAGCGACGGTGAAGGCCGCGACGTTCGCCAACTCGCGGACCCATTCCTTCATAGGCCGACCCGCGAACCTGTTCCACTCGCCGGTGCCGTTCGGCGCGTTCACGACCGTGCCTTCGAAAACAAAAATATCGAGGGGGATTTCGCCGCTGACGAGACCTCTCATCATGCGCTGCAGGTTCTCGCCCAGTTCCATGCCGAGCGATGGGTGCCAAAGGACGTTGATGCCAAAGTCGGTGACGAGATCGCACGCACTCGGTTCCTCGGCATTGAGGAAGGACATCGTGTTGCCGGAACACGCCCCGCCCTGGAGCCACAACAGATTGGCCATCGCTTTTCACTCCCTAGCTGGAAGCTGTGCTCGCTTCCGTTATCGTTAACGTTAGCAAGGGGCGGGCCAACTTGGGTTGTGTCTGACTATTTCACGTAATTTCAGATCGTTACGCAATTTGTGAGGCGCTGATCGAAAGTTAAAACGGCGTGCAGATGCGCCAAGTTACTTTGCAGTCGCTAAGCGAGTTTACAGGCGCGCGCAGACTTCGATGGCTTCATCAGCCGTGGCGGTTGCCGCAAGCGGGGCAGGCGACTTCGAGCAGGTAGCCGTACCAGATCATCCGGCAATGACTGCACCAATGACCGGTCGTCTGCTCGCGCGGCATCCCGAAGAGCTTCGCAAACTCTCCGAACATTTCGCTGCCCGAAGCCGAACCTTGTGACGGCATTACGCGAGAGAATGGAAACGCGACAACGGATGCGCCGGGTTCGGTCGTCTCGTCTTCGTCAGCGCTCATGAGGTCCCTCCTGATTGAGACCATAGCGGCGGATCTTGTTGGCCAGACCAACGCGCGACAAACCGAGTTCGTCCGCGGCCTTGCTCTGGTTCCAACGATGACGATGCAGCGTCTTTTCGACCAAATGACGCTCCAGGCTTTCGACCTGATCTTTTAACGTAACGCCTTTTGGCGTGAAACCGTTGGATCGATCCGCCGGCTGCCGCTTCATGGCCGACTGGACCGCAGGTGAAAGATGACGCGTCGTCAGATACTCGCCGTCGCCCGTCAGAACGACCAAACGTCGAATTTCATTCTCGAGTTCGCGGATATTGCCCGGGAAATCGTAGTGAGACAGCTTTTCGATCAAGCTTGCCGACAGGCCCAGTATCTTGCGGCCGGTCGCCTCGGAGTGCTTGGCAGCGAAGAACTCGGCGAGCGCGGCAATGTCCTCGGTGCGTTCACGCAGGGTCGGCACCTCGAACTCAAAACCCTTCAGCCGGTAGTAAAGGTCGCGGCGGAACTCTCCGCGGCTGACCAAATGCGCGAGCGGTCGGTTTGAAGCGGCAATGATGCGCACATTCGATTGCGTCGTCTGGTCGGAGCCGAGCGGCTTGACCTCGCCTTCCTGCAAAAATCGCAGCAGGCTCACCTGAAACGATTGCGACACGTCGGAAATTTCGTCGAGGAACACGGTCCCGCCATCTGCGGCGCGAAACAGCCCCAAGCGATCGCTGACGGCGCCCGTGTAGGCGCCGCGGCGATGTCCAAACAACTCCGACTGCAATAGCTCATCGTTCATGCCGCCGCAGTTCTGCACCAGCAGCGGGCTCGTCTTGCGAGAGGAGTTGTAGTGAATTGCCCGCGCGAGCAGCTCCTTGCCGGTGCCGGTTTCGCCTTGAATGAGTATCGGCAGGTCGGTCCTGGCGGCCGTTTTGGCGAGATCGCATAGGGTCGACATCTTCTCGCTGACGTAGACGAGCTTTTCGAAGCGCTGGCTTTGCGCCTGCGCCTGGAAGCTCATGTGATGTTGGTTCGCGATCTCCGAACCGCTGTCCGTCATCTTGAATTCGCGCGCAATCAAACGGTGGCGGCGCGCCAATTCCCGTGTTTCCAAACCGCGCGCGACCACGAGCGCCGCCTGCTCGACGTCGAGCGGCTTGCGAAGGTACTGATACAGGGAGGCTTCGCGAAGCGCGCGCGCCGAAAGCCTCGAGCTTTTCGCCAATACAAGAACGCGCATCACATCCGGGTGCGAGAGGCGCAGACCGGCCAGCAATGCGCAGCCGTCGAACTCCTTATTGCCGTCCTCGGCAATCGTGAGATCAATGTGGACATCATGCGCCAACTGCAGCGCGTCGGATTCGGCCGCCGCCGTCAGCACGCGGTAGCCCTGGCGCTCGGACAACAGGTCTACGAGCGCGGACCAGTCCGCGTCGAGGCGGGCAATCACGAGGACGGTATTCACGCGCTCCATGAAACCTAGTTTCCGATTTGCTTAATTGCTTAGCAATCGGCGCGAGGTTTGGGAAGTGGCCGCGCGCGCCCGGCTATTTCCACGCATCCGCGAAAGCGCCGCGCCGGTGGCCGGCAATATGCCCGCTAGCGCTTTTCACCTTTGTGATGGCCCGGGTACGGCCTTTCGGAACCATCCGTTACCGGGGTCGTTTTCTCAGTACGGCGAAAACGAGGACGTCACGCAGTTGTCGTTGGCGAAGCGTTGAAAAGCGTTGAAAGGAGCTTGTGATGCTTAGCGAGACTGCAAAAATGCTTCTCGCATTGGGCCTTCCTTTCTGCTTGGCGGTCGCGATGCTGTATGCCGTTCTTCGCGCGCCTACGCCGGCGAAAAAATCCACGAGGCGGCGAAACGTACCGGCGGGAGCTGCAACGGCGGCAATGATCGCCGAGCGCGCGGATGCGCAGCGCTACCTTCGCGATGAATAAGTAATCGCGACGCCCTCATTAATCGCAAATTGCGCTGCGGCTGAACTTAAGCGCGGTCAAGTCTAGCGCGCTCGACGCGCAAATCCAGATGCGGGCGGGTCTGTCCCAGCACATCCCGTGCTTAAAGCCTTGATAAACGCCCAAGGAGGAAAAGAGATGAAGACATTTGTAATCCCCATTATCGCAATGACGATGGCCGTGGCTTCGCCGGCTGCGGTTCAGGCTGCGCAGCAGAAATTGACATCGCAACAATGCGATGCCGCATGGAAGCAGGCGAACCCGCAAAACCTCGAAAAGATTTCCGTCACAGAGGCGTCTCGCTTCATTACGGATACGAATGCCGTGAATCCAGATGGCGACACCACGATCGAGAAGAACGAGTTTCATGCGGCGTGCGCCAAGGGGCTGGTGAAGACGGCGCAGGGTGCCAATCAGTCGCCCGGAGAAACGTCGGACCGAACACCTGAAAAAAAATCACCGACGCCTCCCAACCAGGTGGATAGCTCCGGCGGCGCAACCTCCGACAGGACGCCCGGCTCCAACTAAGGGCAGTCCGACTGGTGGACCTTTGCGGGTTAGCGCGTTGTGAATTGACCGGGCTCTCTATCCTATCGAAGGGAGCCCGGTTGAATTTTTGACTGGGCGCGATCATGCGTCGGTTGTGGATGAAGCGTTCAATCCGAAATTTGTCCGCGTCGCTGGATGAGGAACCGACTCACAAGCGACTTTACGTGCCGCCGATCGCGTCGGCGCGACGTCGGTTTCGACGAATGGGATTTCTTCCAAGCGAGGCGATGCGCGTTTCGCGCCGTCTCGATCCAAGCGCCTAAGATTAAGAAATTGATTTCATTGGTGGAGCCGAGGGGAATCGAACCCCTGACCTCTGCAGTGCGATTGCAGCGCTCTCCCATCTGAGCTACGGCCCCAAACGGCGCGATTTAGGTTCCGCGTCACTGGGTTGTCAAGAAACCGCCAGAGGCCGAAACGGCCGTGCAGGGCCTTGCCGCATCCGCCCAAGCGAGGCTACATGGCTCGCCCCTCCCGGAAATGCGGACCCGCCATGATCGAACTTCTCAATTTCATCAGCTACCTGATCACGCTTTACACCTACGTCATCATCGCCGGCGTCATCCTGAGCTGGTTGATGGCCTTCGGTGTCATCAACGCCTACAACCCGATGGTGCGGTCGATCTGGCAGGGGCTCAACGCCGTGACGGAACCGCTGCTGGCCCCGATACGGAACGCGCTGCCGAACATGGGCGGCATCGACATCTCGCCGGTCGTGCTGCTGCTCGCACTGTTCTTCGTCCAGAGCGTCATCCTGCCAAACATCGCGAAGGCCTTTATGTGAGCGGCGGCAGCGCCGGCAAGCCGCAGCTAAGTGCGTGGCGGCACGGCGACGCGTGCGTCATTCTGCGCTTCCGCTTGACGCCAAAATCCTCCAAAGATCGTATTGACGGGCTGATCGATACTGTCGACGGCCCGGCCCTTCAGGCGCACGTAAGAGCAATTCCCGAGAACGGCGCGGCGAATGCAGCGCTCGAGCGACTCGTTGCCGGGTGGCTCGACGTTTCTAAGCGTTCGGTCGCGCTGATCGCGGGAGGCACGTCGCGGCTAAAGACCATCCGCGTCGATGGCGAGCCGGGCGACCTTGAGCGTCGCCTTAGGGGGATTTTGGCAGACCAAATAGCAACAACGCCTGAAGGCGGAGAACCGGGGAGCGGCAAGGATGTCAGGGGCGCAAATCATCGACGGCAAACAGATCGCGGCTGACGTGCGGAAGCAGGTCGCGGCGGAAGTGAAGCGGCTGCAAGCCGAGCACGGCATCACGCCCGGACTTGCCGTCGTGCTGGTCGGCGAAGACCCGGCGAGCAAAGTCTACGTCGCCAACAAGGCCAAGCAGACCGTCGAAGTCGGCATGAATTCCTGGGAGCACAAGCTGCCGGCCGAGACGAGCGAGGCGGACCTGCTGGCGGTCGTCAACAAGCTCAACAACGACCCGGCCTGCCACGGCATTCTCGTGCAGCTGCCGCTGCCCAAGCACATCAATTCCGAGAAAGTTTTGAACGCCATCGATCCGGACAAGGACGTCGACGGGTTTCACCCGGTGAACGTCGGACGGCTGTGGGTCGGCGAGAAGGCGCTGGTGCCGTGCACGCCGACCGGCTCGGTCATTCTCGCCAAGACGGTGAAACCAAACCTGTCGGGCGTCGATGCTGTCGTCATCGGCCGCTCGAACATCGTCGGCAAGCCCGTTGCAGCGTTGCTGTTACGCGAGAATTGCACTGTGACGGTCGCGCACTCTCGCACCAAGAACATCGAAGACGTGGTGAAGCGCGCCGATCTCGTCGTCGCGGCCGTCGGTATTCCGGAAATGGTGAAGGGCAGCTGGATCAAGCCCGGAGCGGTCGTGATCGACGTCGGCATCAATCGCGTGCCGTCGGAAGGCGGCAAGACCAAGCTCGTCGGCGACGTTGCGTATGATGAGTGCGCCAAGGTTGCGGGCGCGATCACACCGGTTCCGGGTGGTGTCGGCCCGATGACGATTGCGTGCCTGCTGCGCAATGCGGCCCAAGCGGCGGCGATGCAGGCGGGCGTCAAGAGCGCGTTCGCGTAAGCGCCGTTCGGCGAGACTCGAATATTCAGTATCAGAGGGGCCGGGCATTCGAACGCCCGGCTTCTTTGAGAAGGACCGACTAGCTTGAGGAATGCTGGTCGCGGATGTGATTGTTGAAATAGCGCCCGGCCGACGATGCCGCGACCAAGCCCGCAAATTTCCATGCCGGCACGTCGAAATACGCGCAGGTGCCGCTACTCGTAAAGGTGATGCGCATCTGACGTGAGGCTGGGTCGTAGTCGACAGTGCGAATGGCTGACGAGCGCAATTCAACAATCATAGGTTCTTCGTTGTCCTGCTTCGTCGTCCTGCTTACGTGACGGCGCGGCCCGCTCACGCGGCCCTGACCTGGCGCAGCGTCTCGCCACGGTAGCTCAAAGCCTCAGCGACGTGCGCGCGACCTACCGTTTCGGCGCCGTCCAGATCGGCGATGGTGCGAGCGACCTTCAGCGTGCGGTGAAAGCCGCGCGCCGACATGGCGAGCGTCTCGGCAGCCTGACGAAGAAGTGCGGTGCCCGCCTCGTCGGGCATCGCGATGCGCTCTAGAAGCTCGCCCGAACATTCAGCATTGGCGGTGACGCCAGATGCGCCAAGCGCCGCAAAACGCGCGCGCTGCTTTTCGCGCGCCGCCGACACACGGGCGCGCACTTCAGCGCTGCCTTCGCGCGGCGCCGGCAGGACCAGATCGGCGGCGGAGACGGCCGGCACTTCGATCTGCAGATCTATGCGGTCCAGGAGGGGGCCCGAAATGCGGGCCTGATACTCGCTGGCGCATTTGGGGCCACGCTTGCAACTTGTGCCCGGAGCGCCGCCGCAGCGGCACGGGTTCATGGCAGCGACGAGTTGGATGCGCGAGGGATAGACAATGCGATGATTGGCGCGCGCGATGGCCGTCTCGCCGGCTTCGAGCGGCTGCCGGAGTGCATCGAGCACGTTGGGTTGGAATTCCGGCAACTCGTCCAGGAACAGCACGCCGTGATGGGCGAGCGAAACCTCGCCCGGTCTTGGCTTTGAGCCGCCGCCGACGAGCGCCGCCATGCTCGCCGAGTGATGCGGCGCGCGAAACGGCCGCTCGGCCGCGAGCTTGCCGCCCAGCAGTTCGCCGGCGAGCGAATGGATCATCGACACCGACAGGATTTCGGCCGGCGACAGCGGCGGCAGGATCGACGGCAGTCGCGAGGCGAGCATCGATTTGCCGGAGCCGGGAGGGCCGATCATCAGAAGGTTGTGGCCGCCGGCGGCGGCGATTTCGAGCACGCGCTTAGCCGCTTCCTGGCCCTTGATATCGCGCAGGTCGGGCGCGACGCCGACGGAACGCTCAAGGTTCGGGGCAGGACGCGACAGGGTCTGGAGGCCCTTGAAGTGATTGACGAGGGAAAGCAGGTGCGGCGCTGCGAGGATATCGACACCATCACCCGCCCACGCCGCTTCGGGACCGCACGCGGCCGGGCAGATCAGACCCTTCTCAATGGCGTTGGCGCCGATGGCGGCTGGGAGCGCGCCCGGAACGGCACGGATCGCGCCGTCGAGCGCCAACTCGCCAATCGCCGCGTAGCCCTGAATTGCATCGGGGGCAATCGCCTCCATCGCCGACATCATGGCGAGCGCGATCGGGAGGTCGAAATGGCTGCCCTCTTTCGGCAAATCGGCCGGGGCGAGGTTGACGGTGATGTGTTTGTAGGGAAGCCCTAGGCCGACGGCGTGCAGCGCGTTGCGCACGCGCTCGCGGCTTTCGGCCACCGCCTTATCCGGCAAACCGACAATGGCGAAGGCCTGCGCGCCAGGCGTGATGCGAACCTGCACTTCGACCGGGCGCGCCTCGATACCGATAAACGCCAATGTTGCGATTTGCCCGTACATGCGCGCCCCCCACGTCGCGCTGAGCCTAGCGTCTCGCTTTAGCTGCATCAAGAACAAAAATAGAACATTGTTTTTGATCCTGGCCGATGCGCGTCGCAGCTTGACCCGTGGACGGCGCGACGACGTGAGCGCGGCCTAAGCGAAATATGCCGCGAGCGACGCGGCGGCGAGGCCGGCGACGACGTAGTCGATCGTCCCCCAGCGCTCGCCCATCCAGCGTGGCAGTGCGTGTCCGCGCGGGACATTGCGCGCCAGCCAGAGCGCGCCAAGGACGATCCACGCTAGCAGGAAGGCGGTGAGCGCGAGCGCCTTATCCGTCGGCTTCGGGCCTTCGATAATGAGTAGAACAAGCGCGATGCCGACGGCGCAGTGAAGAACGTAAAGGGCGATGGGCCTGGCTGATGCGGCCAGCGTAGCGCGTTCGCGCCAAAGAGACATGAGGGTCAGGACGAAGGAGACCACCAAGACGATGGCGCTTACGGTTTTCAGTACCGCCTCGATCTCCATGGACGGTTCGCGCTAGCCCTTCGTCAGCAGCAGTGTCAGGCCGATCATCGAACTGTTGATGAACTGCACCTCGACGATCTGCTTGTTGCCTTTCACCACGATGTCCATGTTGGCGGTGATGTCCTGGCTTTTGACCGTGATGCGGAAGCCGAGCGGCGTGACCTTGCCCGTCAAATCGCCACCAATGTTGCGCGTCGTCTCCTGCCAGGTGCCGGAGAGTTCGCCGGCTGCGTGCGTGATTTCGCTTTTGATCTCGACGCTGCCGCCTGAGGTGGCGCAACGGATGTTCTGCTTCAGCTCGTCCTTGCCTTCGGTCAGGAAGTAGGTCGCGCGGCACTTGACCTTTTCGGTCGGGCTGTCTTTCAGGCCGAGCATGCCTTCGCCTGTCCAACGGCCGGGCAGGTTTGCGAATGGAGACGTGTCGGCTGCAACCGGAGGCGTGGTCGCCACAAGCGCCGGAGCGCAGATAAGTGCAAGAAGGAGTGCCCGCTTGCACCAACCGATCAATCCCACCGCCGTCATCACTCGATTGTCCCCGCGCATTCAGTGCTTCGCCGCGACCTTAGACTCGATTGCATCCCAGATGAGTGCGGCAATGTCGGCTCCGCCGAAGGCCTTCACCTGGCGGATGCCGGTCGGCGAGGTGACGTTGATTTCGGTCAAGTAGGGGCCGATCACGTCGATGCCGGTGAAAAGCAAACCGCGGCGCTTCAACTCGGGCGCAAGCCGCTCGCAGATTTCATGATCGCGCCTGGTGAGCTTTACGGGCTTGGCGGTGCCGCCGACATGCAGGTTGGAGCGCGTCTCGCCGTCCTGCGGCACACGATTGATGGCGCCCGCGATCTCTCCGTCAACGAGGATGATGCGCTTGTCGCCCTGTTTAACCTCGGGCCGGTATTGCTGGACCATGAAGGGTTCGCGGAAAACCGTCTGGAATAGTTCGACGAGCGAGGACAGGTTGCCGTCCTCTGCCTTCAGGCGGAACACGGCCGCGCCGCCGTTGCCGTAGAGCGGCTTGACAATGATGTCCTTGTATTGGGCGCGGAAGGCGAGCACGTCGTCAAGCTGGCGAGTGACGAGCGTCGGCGGCATCAGGTCGAGGAAGTCGAGCACGAACAGCTTTTCGGGCGCGTTTCGGACTTGCGCAGGATCATTCACCACCAGCGTCTTGGGGTGAATGCGCTCGAGCAGATGGGTGGTGGTGATGTATGCCATGTCGAACGGCGGGTCCTGGCGCAACAAAACCACGTCGCGCTTGGACAGATCTTCGGATCGCGGGCGCGAGAGCTTGTAGTGATCGCCGGCCTTGTCCTGGACCTTCAGGGTCGCGCCGCGCGCAATAAGCCGATCGCCATGGAGCGCGAGATTGGGCGGCGTGTAGTAGAAAATATCGTGGCCGCGCTTCTGGGCCTCAAGCAGGATCGCGAAGGTTGAATCGCCTCGAATGTCGATGCGCTCGACCGGGTCCATCTGAACGGCGATGCGGAGAGCCATGATGTCGGCGGGTCCCTTAGGCCGGCATTACACACCGGCCTCTGCGGCCGTCGTTTAGCTGATTTGAAGGTTCAGCAGCAACTTTACGCGCCCCGTGATCGCTGCCACGCCGACGCCGGTGCGTCGATTAAAGGAAATACGCGGTAAAAAGACGAACGTGCACTCACACCTTTTTAGGCAATCGTAAGTAGAGTCCGGCACCTGCTTCAACAAAACTCGAATGCTTGCTGATGCAATACGAGGAAACCCGCTTTCAGACGCTGGCCGAACGTCGGGCCTCGCAACGCCGTGACGTGAATTGGAAGGCGACGATCCGCATCGGCAGCGAAGCGCCCATCCCTTGCCGCGTCGTGAACGTTTCGACCGGCGGCGCGCTGCTCGAACTTTCCGATACGATCTGGCTGCCGGCCGATTTCCGCATCGTCATTCCGGATGCGATTTTCGAGGCGACCTGCGATGTCCGCCATCAGGCCGGACGACGGGTCGGCGTGATGTTCACGTCGAACCTGCGCGAGGCGCTCGCCCGCTTCAGCTAAACTAGAGAAAGCTGTAGGGGTCGATATCGAGCGTGATGCGGATGTCGCCCTTGAGCTTCGGGATGTCGGCTGCCCAAGCACGCAGGTAGGCCTGAAGGTCCGACTCGCGCGGGGCCTTCACCAGCAACCGCCAGCGATGACGGCCGCGCACGATCGAAATCGGTGCCTCGGCCGGACCCAGAACAGAGATCGTCTCGGATCTTGGGGCATGTTGTAAGACCATGCGCGCGGTCCGCTCTGCCAAGGCCTTGTCACGTGCGGAGACCACGATGGCGGCGAGGCGGCCGTAAGGCGGCAGCATGCCCTTCTGACGGGTACGGACCTCGTGGTTCAGAAACGCCTCGCGATCACCCGCCACGATGGCCTGCATCACCGGATGTTCAGGCAAGTGCGTCTGCACGAAGCCCCGGCCGACGAACGAGGTGCGGCCGGCGCGGCCCGTCACCTGATGCAGCAGCTGGAACGTGCGCTCGGCCGCGCGCGGATCGGCACCATGCGCGAGGCCCAAATCTCCGTCGACGACACCGACAAGCGCGAGACCGGGAAAGTTGTGGCCCTTGGCGACGATCTGCGTGCCGATGATGATGTCGACCTCGCCGCCTTCGATGGCGCGGATCATGTGGCGCATTTCGACGAGACTCGGGATGAGGTCCGACGATAGCAGCGCGACGCGCGCCTCAGGGAAGCGTTCAGAGACTTCCTCGGCGACGCGCTCGACGCCGGGTCCACAAGCGACGAGCGCACCGGGTGCCGCGCAGCTCGGGCACTTCTCCGGCAGCGCCAGCGAGAAGCCGCAGTGATGGCAATTGAGCCGCTTCTTGAAGCGGTGCTCGACAAGCCAGGCAGTGCACTGCGGGCATTCGAAGCGATGACCGCAACTCCGGCAGAGCGTAAGCGGCGCATATCCGCGCCGGTTCAGAAACAGCAGCGATTGCTGGCCGGCCGCCAACGTCTCGGCCATGGCGGAGACGAGGCGCGGGGACAGCCATTTGCCGGGGTCGGGCGGCTCGACCTTCATGTTGATGGCCTGAACCTCGGGAAGCGCGACGCCCGAGAAGCGGCCCGGCAGCGAGACGGCGCGGTAACGCGCGGTGAGCGCGTTGACGTGGCTTTCGATCGACGGCGTGGCGGAAGCGAGGATGACGGGAAACGCGCCTAGGTTGCCGCGCACGACCGACATGTCGCGGGCCTGATAGTGCACGCGATCATCCTGCTTGAAGCCGGGGTCGTGCTCTTCGTCGACGACGATCAGTCCAAGCTCGGGATAGGGCAGGAACAGCGCGGATCGGGCACCGACCACGCACCGCACTTCGCCCCTGGCGACACCGGTCCAGATGCGGCCACGCTCGGTTGCCGTCAGTGCGGAATGCCATTCGACCGGACGAACACCGAAGCGGCGATGGAAGCGATCGAGAAACTGGCTGGTGAGCGCAATTTCCGGCAGCATGATGAGAACCTGCCGGCCGTTCGCGAGCGCAGCCGCCGCGGCCTCGAAGTAGACTTCCGTCTTGCCGGAACCCGTCACGCCATCGAGCAGCGTCACGGAATAGGCGTCGGCCTCGACCGCGCCGCGTAAAGATTCCACGGCGCGCGCCTGATCGTCGGTGAAGCTGCTTACGGATGCGTCCGGTCTTGGGCGCGCAAACGGTTGCGGCGGGATCGCGACATCGACAAGCGCGCCGGCCGCCACGAGGCCATCGATCACGCCGGTCGAACAACCCGACAACTGCGCCAATTCCGACTTGGAACGGATGAGGCCGTCGGCAGCGATTTCAAGCGCGCGTGCCCGGGCGGGAGACAGACGCGAGGGCGCGGGCGCACCTTCCACCACGCGCACGCCGACGCGCCGCTTCGGCGGCTCGAAGGCGGGCTCGGCGCCCATCACCCTGCGCGCGACCATGCCGAGCGGCGCCAGCGTATAGCGCGCAACCCACTCGGCGAAGCGAAGCGAAATCGCGGGCAGCGGCGGCGCATCGAGCCGGCTCGTCAGCGGCTTCAATTTTTTCGGATCGACGGGTGCGGCATCGCCGCGTGGCATATCCCAGACGATGCCGATGCGGCTCTGCGCGCCGAAGGGGACAAGAACGAAGTGGCCGGGCGCGACCTCAATGCCATCAGGCACGAGATAATCGTAGGTCTGGTCGAGGGCGACCGGCATCAGCACGGGCACCGTCGCAGCCGGGCGCTGGACGCGATTCTCCAAGATTTCGAGCAGACTATCCAAAAGGGCCGCCGGCAGACTAGAAGCTACAACAACGAATCGGGCCCGACAGCCTAGGCGACTAGATTTGGCGGACCAAGGGCGGTTAAGCAGTACAAAAAAGATCCTTTGAGGAGTCCCTGATGAAATTCTTCGTCGATACCGCAGATGTGGCCGAAATCAAGGAACTGGCGGCCACGGGTCTGCTCGACGGCGTAACGACGAACCCGACGTTGGTGGCGAAGGCAGGGCGCGATTTCAAGGAGATCATCAAGGAGATCTGCGCGGCGGTGCCGGGGCCGGTTTCGGCGGAAGTGGCGGCGACCGGCTACGACGGCATGTTGAAGGAAGCGCACGAACTGCGCAAGATCGCCAAGAACGTCACCATCAAAGTGCCGCTGACGATGGACGGACTGAAAGCGTGCAAGGCGCTCACCGGCGACGGCACGATGGTCAACGTGACGCTGTGCTTCTCGGCGAACCAGGCGCTGCTGGCGGCGAAGGCGGGCGCGACATTCGTCTCGCCCTTCATCGGCCGGCTCGACGACATCGGCCTCAACGGCATGGATCTGATCCGCGAGATCCGAACCATCTTCGATAACTATCCCGATCTGTCGACCGACATACTCGCCGCCTCGATCCGCACCGTGAACCACGTGAAGGAAGCGGCGTTAATCGGCGCCGACGTGGCGACGATACCGCCGGCCATTTTGAAGGCGCTCGTCAAACATCCGCTCACCGATGCCGGCGTTGCGATGTTCGTCGCCGACTGGAAGAAGACCGGCCAGAAGATCGTGTGACGAGCGCTTTCGCGTTAACCCAACTATTTTTGTGCAAACTTATCCTCGGGCTTGCGGGCCGTGGCACACTTGCGCGTTCGGGCTTGACCCGAGTTGGCAAGTGTAGGAACGACCGCGCGTGAGCCTGAAGACCGTGACCGCGAGCCTGATCGCCCGCTTCTCCGCCATCGTCGGAGAAGCGTATGCGATTCAGCGCGCGGACGACCAGGCCGCTTACCTGCGCGAATGGCGTGACCGGTACGTCGGAAAGACGCCCGTGGTGCTGCGCCCGGGCTCGACCGAAGAGGTCTCGAAAATTCTGGCACTGGCTCATGC
>CADECN010000006.1 GCA_902825785.1 uncultured Hyphomicrobium sp.
GACTGGAAGCGGTGTTCGATGGACAGCGTCTGTCGCTGCTTCGCGATGCCAAGATCGCGGGCTTGCTGAAAATGGGCCGCCGAAGTCCGGATTCTTTCGACGTCACGCTCGATGGCTCGGCCCGGGGTTCGCGCGTGACGGGCTTTGTCGAGTTCGACCAGGGTCTCGGCGACTGGCGCACGAGTCCCGCTCGACTGCAGTTGGCTGTCGAAGCACCGACACTGCACGCTTTACCGGCTTTTGCGGGCGTTAAGTCCGAGGGCGCAGGCGAAACCGCAGCACGGCCGACAAAGGCGGTCGTGACGGCGGCGGGCGCGATCGGCCGTGATCTCGCCTTGCGCGCCAACATCGGCGCGGACGGCTTCGTCGCAAGCTACGAAGGGCGCGGCTCGTGGCCGGAGGGCAAATCGATCCAGTCGCAAGGGACACTTGATCTCAAGTCGCGCGAGTTGGCCGACGTGTTGGTGCTCGCCGGTCTTGTGCCCGCGCGCGGCCTGTCAGGGATCAAGGCCGAAGGTACGCTCGATATCGCGCGCTTCGACACCGGCTGGTCGCTGTCCGGGCAAAAACTTGCGCTCGGCCTCTCAAAGGTCGACGCCTCCGCGACCGTGACACTTTCGAAAACCGCCGCTCCAGCGGAGTTCAGGGCGGACATCACGACCGATCACGTCAATCTGACGGGCTTGCTCGCGGCGCTCACCGACACCGGCGCGACGCCGGCGGAAGCCGCGCCGACATCGGAGGACGCCGCCACACCCGCCGCCGAGCGCACGCTCTGGCCCGACGGACTGCTCAACCTCACGCTGTTCGACGGCTCGATGGGCGAGGCGCGCGTACGGTTCAAGGCTCTCGAGGTCAGCGGCGGTGTCGGCACCGGCGCAGGCGAGATGGTCGTGAAGCTCGGTCCAGGGTCGGTCAAGATCGCCGACCTCAAAGCCAAGGGCGCGGGCGGCACGGTCACCGGCGATTTGGCGCTCGACAAGGCGCCGGCCGGTGTCGACCTCATGGCCGCTCTCAAACTCGACGATGTGCAACTGGCGTCGCTCGGCGCCAGGGCCACGGGACAAGGCACGCTCGACGTGACCGCACATGCGCGCGCCCAAAGCCCGGCGGGCCTCATCGCCGTGCTGCAGGGCAGCGGTAAGATCGTGCTGCGCGACGCCGTCGTGCCGGCGCCCGACGCGACGACCGCAGCCGGCATCGCCGATGGCGTTCTCGCCGGAAAAATCCCGAACGAACCTCAGCGCGTAACGACGGCGCTGGCCGAGGCCGCGGCGCACGCATCGATCGGACTAGGATCACGCGAAATCCCTGTCGAGATCGCCGACGGATCGGTCAAGCTCGAGTCGATCAAGCTCGACACCGACATGGGTCACGTGTCGGCTGCGACGACCGTCGATCTGATGTCGCTCGGCCTGACCAGTTCGTGGTTTCTGACGCCGGTCGTGAAGCCGCTGCCGGCGCCTGAGATCCCGCTGCCGAACTGGACGGCACCTGCGCCGAAGGGCACGCTACCGCCCGCTGTCGTCGCCTACAGCGGACGCCTCGACGACCTCAAGGGCGTCGAGACCATGGTCGATGCCGGCGAGTTCCAGCGCGAGCTCGCCGTCCGCCAGATGGAACGCAACGTCCAGGAACTCGAACAGCTGAGACACATGGACGAGGAGCGCTCGCGCCAGGAACGCGAGCGACGCAAAGCGCTTGAACAGGACCGCGCCGCCGCCGCAGCCGCCGCCAAGGCTGAGCGCGATGCCGCGCGCCGTCAGCGCGAGGAAGACGCGTTGCAGCGCGCCGCGCCGCAAACCAGCACGAACGGTACCGCCAACGCGCCCGAGCCGGCACCGCAACCCAACTCTGGAACAACAACGGAGCCGTCGGCTTCGTCCGCGCCCGATGCAACGTCACCGCCCGCCGCCAACGGTTCGCAGCAGGTCATCACGGTCGAGCCCATCCCCGCGGCCGACGCACCGCAACCCACCAATGCGGCGCCAGCGCCGAGGCCGCGTCCAGTACAGAGCCCGCCGCAGCGGCCGCGCACCGCCGGTGAAGAAGTGATGCGATCGCTTGGCGGGTTCCCCTGATCCGGGCCCCGAGCGAGCCGCGTGCCGAGCATCTCGAAGGTGTCGCGTAGCAAACGCGCTCTAGTGTTTCGTGCCGGCGTGGTCTTCGACCGACTTGCTCTGACGCGCGGCGGCGAGCGCTTCGAGCCGGCGCAACAGCCACACCCGCACCGCGCTAGATAGCCCGGCGCTGCCGCGCTCCTTGTCGATGCGGTTTATCAGCGTCGCGACCGTGACGCGATCTTCCACCGCCGCGAGCTTCAACGCGGTCCAGAACGCCGTCTCAAGCGAGATCGAGGTGCGGTGACCTTCGATCGAGAACGATCTTTTTTGGGGCCGGCTCACGATGCCTCGCCCGGATCGTGTTCATCGTCGTTATCGCGCCGCGCACCGTCGAGATTCTGGCGGGCTCTGGTTCGTTCCGCCTCAGTACGCTCGCGCTCAGACCTGCTGACCCCGTGCTTGCTGCGGTTCTCGGCCGCCAAGCGCTCCTTCTCGGCGCGCTCCCGCTCTTTTCGAAAGCGGTTCAGATTGACGATTTCGGCGCTCATGTACACCTGCGATCGCGTTGCTGGCGGTCAGTCCGGTCCGATCATCTTGCTCGGATCGACGATGGCGTCGAACTCAGCATCGGTGACGTAACCACCTCCTACGGCTTCTTGGCGCAGTGTAGTTCCGTTTTTGTGTGCCGTCTTGGCGATCTTTGCCGCGCTATCATAGCCGATTTTCGGCGCCAGCGCCGTAACGAGCATCAGGCTGCGATCGAGGCCCGCTTTGATGTTGTCGGTACGCGGCGTAATCCCGACGACGCAGTTGTCGGTAAACGAGCGCGCGGCATCACCCAGAAGCTGCGTCGACTGCAGGAAGTTGTAGGCCATCACGGGATTGTAGACGTTGAGTTCGAAATGGCCCTGGCTGCCCGCGAACGTCAGTGCCGCGTGGTTGCCGAAGACGTGGACGCAGACCTGGGTCAGCGCCTCGCACTGCGTCGGATTGACCTTGCCGGGCATGATGGACGAGCCTGGCTCATTTTCAGGCAGCGCCAGCTCGCCGAGCCCGGAACGCGGTCCGGAGCCCAGCAGGCGGATGTCGTTCGCGATCTTGAACAGCGAACCCGCAACGGTGTTGATCGCGCCATGCGAGAACACCATCGCGTCGTGCGAGGCCAGCGCCTCGAACTTGTTGGGCGCCGACGTAAACGGCAGCCCGGTGATGGCCGCGATGCGCTCCGCGACCTTCTCCGCGAAGCCCTTGGGCGCGTTGAGACCGGTCCCGACCGCGGTTCCGCCCTGGGCGAGCTCCATCAGCCCCGGCAGCGTCATCTCGATACGCGCAATCCCGTTCTCGACCTGCTTGGCGTAGCCGGAGAACTCCTGCCCCAGTGTCAGTGGCGTCGCGTCCTGCGTGTGCGTACGGCCGATCTTGATGATGTCGCTCCACGCCTTGGCCTTGGCATCGAGCGCCGAATGCAGATGGCGCAGCGCCGGCAGTAGGTGGTGCACGACCTGCTCGGCCGCGGCGACGTGCATGGCCGTCGGGTAGGTGTCGTTCGAGGACTGCGCCATGTTGACGTGATCGTTCGGATGAACGGGCTTCTTTGAACCCATCTCGCCGCCGAGCATCTCGATGGCGCGGTTCGAGATGACCTCGTTCGCGTTCATGTTGGACTGCGTACCCGAACCGGTCTGCCAGACCACGAGCGGGAAATGATCGTTGAGCTTGCCGTCGATCACTTCCTGCGCCGCGTGCACGATGGCGTCCCCGATTTTGGCATCGAGCTTGCCGAGCGCCATGTTGGTCTCCGCAGCCGCCCGCTTGATGATGCCGAGCGCGCGGATGATGGCGGCCGGCTGCTTCTCGCCGCCGATGCGGAAGTTGCCGAGCGAGCGCTGGGCCTGTGCGCCCCAGTAGCGCGTGGCGTCGACCTCGATTGCGCCAAAGGTGTCGGTTTCGGTGCGGGTTTTCGACATTTGAGGCTCGCTTCGAATGGATTGCGTCACCGCTTCCTGGCGCAAGCGCGCCGCTTTGTCGAGCGCCAGGTCGTGCGGCGGAGTTGCGTCGTCGATGCGGTCACGACCGTTCGCCCCGAGCCGCGAACGGCACAGGTTGCCAATAGTGCGAAAGGACGGGGCGGCACGGCCTCGCGCTTTGCAATTGGATTGGGATGCGGACCGATGGCCGCCCCGTGCATGCCAACTCAAGTCATGATCGCCAGCGCGGCCGAACCGGAAGGTGGCGTCTCTTCCCAAGCTGCGGATCGTTTTGCGATCCCTGAACCGTCGAACCCGCCATCCGCCCACCGCATCTCCTCTCCGAGCAGGCGTTTCACCGCGTCGGCCATCCTCTGACGGCTGTCGCGCGGCAGGCAGTGAACCCGCGGCTTACCGATTTTGCCGCGCGGCCCTGCATGATGGTCTGCATTGAGCGGCCACGCGAGCGCGCGGGGATAAGTTTGCCGGATGTATTTTTGCGTTTGGTTAGCGGCAAGATGCCTGGGCCCCCGAGACCGCACGCCGCAGAGATTGGTGCACCAACCGTTGGATCGCGGAATAATCGGATGCATTAAGTTTGCGACGACAGTTTCTCTGCTAAAGAACCGGTCTGATCTCAAATAGCCGGTGTCGCCACGCATGGACGATAAGAGAGTTGCGCTCGTTACTGGTGGCAATCGAGGTCTTGGCTTCGAGATCGCACGCCAACTCGCCTCACGTGGATATGCGACCGTCCTGGGCTGTCGTGACGCGGCCAAGGGAGCGGAAGCGGCGAACGCGTTGCGTGCCGGCGGAGCGAGCGCCGCAAGCGTTGTACTTGACGTCGACGATGATGATTCCACCCAAGCTGCGGTCGCGGAGGTGATAGGTGACTTCGGCCGCATCGACGTTCTGGTGAACAACGCAGGAATTCTTTTGGAGCAGACCAATCCCAGCATTTCCAAACTGCAAACCACCGCGCCCAGCGTGGCGGCGCGGACGTTCAACACGAATAGCATTGGTGCGTTGCGAACGATGCAGGCGGTGCTGCCGGGAATGGCTGAACGCAATTTCGGACGCGTTGTAACCATCTCATCGCGCGCCGGTCAGTTGAGCGACATGCGACCGGGACTTGTCGGCTATCGGATGTCGAAAGCGGCCTTGAACATTCTGACGCGCGCAGCGGCTGCCGAATACCGTGACAACGGCATCAAGATAAACGCCATGTGTCCGGGCTGGATCCGCACCGAAATGGGTGGGTCGGCGGCGCCTGTGAGCGTCGAAGATGGCGCCAAGACCGCGATTTGGCTCGCCACTCTGCCACCGGACGGGCCGACCGGCGGCTTCTTTCGCGCCATGGTTCCAATCGATTGGTAGCGGCTGCGCGAGCTTACGTTTGATTCGCGGCTTGCACCTAAAACTTAAGGCGCTCAAAGGTCGAAAAGCCTCGGCGTCGAGACTGCGAGTCCAGCCACCAGAATAATGCCGCTTTTGATCCGTTACCCATATGCTGAGTACGTTTCACGTGAGTCGCGTGCGTCGGACGCACATGCGTGACGCCTTTGATCCAGTATCGCGTTTCCAGTGATTTCAGTGCGCGTAGCCGCCGCGGGCGATCCGCCCGCCGTTTTTTGGACCGCAGAGGATCGCGCCCATGGATGCAACCGTCATCGTGATGATCGTTATGCTTGCCCTGCCCAATGGTGAGGAAAGCCTGAGCGTCAAGCCGATGGAAAGCGTGGCGGCCTGCCGCGCCGCAGCCGAGATCGAGGTGAGCGACCCATATGTGGCGCACGTCGAGTGCTCGGAGTTGAGCGACGGCGTGTTGCACCTGTCTTTCAAGAAGCCGCAGCAGCGCAAAATTCCCGAAGCCGTCATCGATCGTTCGACGGGCTGAGCGAAGCGCCCACGAGCGTACGCGATTACTTCTTTTTGAAGTGAGAGAAGCTTAGAATTTTCGCGCCGCCATCGTCGGGTGCGGGTTCATCACCGGCTTCGTCGACGGCCGGCGCACCGGCGGCGGCAGATGCCGGTTGCGGCTGCGGCGCCACCGGAATGTTCTGTCGCGTAGCTGCCGCCGCGCCGCCTTTGTCGACTTTGGGCTTGCGCGGGGCGCGCGGTTTTTTTGTCGTCGGCCGGGCCGTGTCGCCCTGCGCTTCTCCGACCTGGTCAAAAGCCGCATCCATCGACACCGCCTGCGCCGGTACTTCGTGCTCGACGATCTGCTCGTCGAACTGCAGCCCGTAGCGAACGCTCGGATCGATGAAGACGCGAATCGCCGAGAACGGAATGACGAGACGTTCCGGGATGCCGTCGAACGTCAGCTTAACTTCGAAGCGTTCGTCGGTGACGATCAGGTCCCAGAAGCGGTGCTGCAGGACGATGGTCATTTCCTGCGGATATTTTTCGCGCAGCCGCTTCGACAGCACGACGCCGGGCGCCTGCGTCAGAAACGAAATATAAAAGTGATGTTCGCCGGGCAGGCCGTTGGCGACCACGAACTGCAAAGCCGCGCGCACGACGCCACGCATCGCCTCCTGCTGTAGCGCCTCGTAATCGATGGTCGGCCCCGTCGACATTCTCTAGCCTCAGTCCTTCGCCCCTCAACCGTTGTCGTCACTTTGACGCCGCGTCAAGTGCGCGACTTTAACGGAAGAGTGGAGGGCTTCTGTTGCCCGGTGCCCTCCGGACCGCGCCTGATCCGGCTAGGGATCAGGGCTTCAAGTTCAGGCTAATCGCGCCGCATTACGCAGCGAGACGTGCCTCAGCATAGTTGTCATTGGCAACTATTCTGTATGACCCGATAACGGTGGTATCATGCCGGGCAAAAGCAAAGTCCTTTACGCCTTCGTCGATCCTAGTTCGCCCCCATAGTTTTTCCCTGGCGCTTGGCGACTCCCGTTCCGGGAGCCTGCCGCCAAGCGCGGGAGAAATGGTGGAGGCGCCGGGTACTGCCCCCGGGTCCGATCGGCTTATTACGACCGCGTTTATCGCCATAGCCGGCTTGCGCCGGCGCAATGAATATAGTCGGCGCCGAGGGGGAAAAAAAGCGCCCACGTGCGTCCTGGTACAAACCGGTGAATTGCGTGTTACCGGATGTCACACCGCCGGTGTGCCGCCTGCCCGGGTTGCGCCGGTGCCGGATCGCGCCACATGCAGGATTATTCGTTGCGCCAGTGGTTGAAACCTTGGGTTAAACCCGCACTCGCGGTGCTTGCGACCCTGACCATCCTTGTCGCCGCCATGACGGCGGGCTGGGCGGGGGGCGTCCTGTTCGACCTCTACCATCAGGTCGATCATCCGCGCGCCTTTGCCGCCGACGAACCCCAGCTTCTGACGACACTTCGACTTGCAACTTTTCTTTTCGCCTTCCAGGCGGTCGTGATCGCGCTGACGCTCGCGGCCGCACGCCGTTTTGATGCGCGTTTCAGCGCCCCCGTCGACCAGGGCGAGCGTGCGCCGGTCGAGCTATTGAGCTTTCGCCGCCCGGCTGGCGGCCCCGGTCTTGTCGCGCTTGCGATTTTGGGCCTGATCGCCGCCGCCGCGCTGTTTGCGCTGTTCGTCTACACCTACGACCGCGGCGCCTTCATGAGCGACATCGGGCCGTTCTCGACCATCATGCGGACGCGGGCGTGGTGGCTGATTCTGATCGTCGCGGCCGTTGGCGCGCCGCTCGCCGAAGAAATGCTGTTTCGCGGATTTCTGTACGGCTTGCTGCGGCGCTCCGCGTTCGGCGTGTGGACAAGCGCGATATTCACCTCCGCGTTGTGGTCGGCGCTCCACCCGAGCTATTCCCTGTACGGGATAACCGCGATCGCCGTTATCGGCATCTATCTCGCGTTCCTGCGCGAGCGCTCGGGCAGCCTCGTACTGCCGATCGCCTGTCACAGTGCGTATAATGCGTCGATCATTCTGGCACTCGCCGCTAGTCCCATCGCGACGTGGGCAACCTGGTGACGCCCCGGCCCAGTGACGCCAGACCCGCGCGCCTTGCTTGTTAAGGCTGTCCGCGAGCCCGTAAAAACCATGTCGGCGGTCGTTAGCAGTTTCTTGTCATCGCGCCCGCCCGAAGCCACTATAATCCCGCCCGCGTTTCATCGGCCTGCATATACCAGCGGAGTCGTTTTATGACGGCGGAAGATTTGGCGCGACAGGTCGCAAAAGACCTTGCACCCCGGCTCGGCTCGGACCTGCCGGCCCGGACAGAGGCGGTACTCAACGGCGCATCGCCGACACGCGGCTGGGAAAACCTTGAGCACGCCATCGCGCTCAGCAGCTTCATCGTGCACACGGCAGGTCTAGCCTGGGACATCTACAAGCACCGCCAGGATTTGAAGCAGTTGCGCGAGACATTGATCGCGAAGGCGGTCCCGCCGTCCGGCGTCAATCAGGCGGAGACGGAGCAGGTTGTCGACGCCGTCGTCTCGCAACTCTCGTCGGGTGGCACAGCATGAGATCGTTTGCTGCTGCTTCGCCGGAAAGAGGACGACGTCGAAGATGAATGAGCCTGCCCAAGAGACGCCACGTCCACGTCGCGTCGCCCTGGTGATCGGAAACGGCGCCTACAGGCTGGGACCGCCGCTCGCCAACCCGACGACGGATGCCGTCTCGGTCGCGGGCGCCCTGGAACGGCTCGGTTTCGATCCCGTGCTGCGCCATATGGATCTCGACAAGCAGGGGCACGACCGCGCCTTCAGCCGCATGGCGGCATTGTCGAAGCAAGCCGACATGGCGGTTGTGTTCTTCGCCGGTCACGGCATGGAGATCGACGGCGAGAATTATCTGCTGCCCGTCGACGCGGAACTGGCCGACGCGGCAAGCCTCGGATTCGCAACGACGCGGTTGTCGGATGTCATGCGCGCGGTAGAGGGCGCGAGCCTCTTTCGCTTCGTGATCCTCGACGCCTGCCGCGACAACCCGTTTCGCACGCGCCTCGTCGGCGCCGATTCGACGCGCTCCTTCGCGAGCCGAGGGCTGGCCGCGGTCGAGCCGCCCGGCAACACGCTCGTCGCCTACGCCGCGCGTCACGGCACGACGGCGATGGACGGGGTGAAGGGCGCCAACAGCCCGTATACGACGGCGCTTCTGACGCGGCTCGAAACGGCCAATCTCGATATCCGCCTGATGCTCGGCCACGTGCGCGACGATGTGATGCGTGCCACGGGCAACCAGCAACAGCCCTTCTTCTACGGAACGCTGGGAGGCGCGGAGGTTGTCCTGAAGCGCGTCGCGGCCGCAAGCGCGGACACCTCGCGCGAAGAGCAGGCGCAGCTTCTCAAAGCACTGGAAGAGGAGCGCGACTGGGAACGCGCGCAGCGTTCCGATTCAATCGCGGGGCTTGAAGAGTTTCTCGCCGCGCATCCGACCGGACGGTTCTCGGAACAGGCTCGCGCCAAGGTGGGCGAAAAGGCAAGCGACAAGGTCGCGGGCGAGGAGCGCCAGGATTGGAACGCCGCGCTGCGCAGCTCTCTGTCGAGCGATTTCCGCGCCTTCAAGCAGAAATGGCCGAACGGAAAATTCGCCGCCGAGGCCGACCGGCGATTGTCCGAGGTGCTGGGGCAAGAGGAGAGCTACGAATTCGGCCTCATCGAGAAATCGCTTTCCGAATTGAGCGCGCGCAAGAGTTGCCCTAATCCGGCGCCGCTACGCGCCTTCCTCGCGCGCCATGCCACAAGCGAAAAGGCCGCCGCAGCGCGCGCATTTCTTGAAAAGCTGGACGACCTGCATCACGAGCGCCTTGAGGTCGCCCCCTCGAAGGCGGAAGCGCAGCTCTATCTTGAGCGCTTTCCCGAAGGCCGCCATCTCGCCGACGTGCAGTCCTTCCTGTCGGGCGCCGGTGATGACCGGGCCTGGATCGGCTATCTGAAAGCGCGCGACGGCTTGTTCAGCAAGAAAAACCGGCACGCGGCGATCGAGCGCTATGTCGCCGACTGGCCGCAGGGCCGCCATATCGCCGAAGCGCTGCCGCTGCAAAAGCGATTCTCGCGCCGTCCGTTGCGCACGTTGGGCAAAATTGTCCTTGTGCTGTTCGTCCTGCTCGTTATTGCGCAGATCATCGCCAATATGAACCGGTAGCCGCGGCTACCTTTACAACCGACGCGCAGCGAATCGCGATAATCCAAACCCCATGCAGCAGTACCTCGATCTTCTGAAGCGGGTGCGCACCGAGGGCGTGCGCAAGACCGACCGCACCGGCACCGGCACGCTGTCGGTGTTCGGTCATCAGATGCGGTTCGATCTGGCCGACGGCTTCCCGCTCGTCACCACCAAGAAGCTGCACGTGAAGTCCATCGTTCACGAACTGATCTGGTTTTTGGCCGGCGCGACCAACATCGAGTACCTGAAGGCCAACAAGGTCTCGATCTGGGACGATTGGGCCGACCCGGAAGGCGAGCTTGGTCCGGTCTACGGCAAGCAATGGCGGTCATGGGAAGGTCGCGACGGAACGTCGATCGATCAGATCGCCGAAGCGGTCAAAACCATCAAGACCAATCCCGACAGCCGCCGCATCATCGTCTCGGCCTGGAACCCGGCCGATTTGGATAGGCTGGCGCTGGCGCCCTGCCACTGCCTGTTTCAGTTCTACGTCGCCGACGGCAAGCTCTCCTGCCAGCTCTACCAGCGTTCGGCCGACATCTTCTTGGGCGTGCCGTTCAACATCGCGAGCTACGCGCTGCTGACCATGATGATGGCGCAGGTGACGGGATTGCAGCCGGGCGACTTCGTCCACACGCTGGGCGACGCCCACCTCTATTCCAACCATCTGGAGCAGGCCGACGAACAGTTGAGCCGGACGCCGCGCGCTCTGCCCACCATGGCGATCAACCCGGACGTGACCTCGATCTTCGCGTTCCGCTACGAGGACTTCACGCTGTCGGGCTATGACCCCTATCCGCACATCAAGGCGCCTGTGGCGGTTTAGAAACGCTGCCCGTCTCGACCGGCCGTGGCACCGTCGCATCCGCGATCTGCTTGCGCATCTCTTCGCCGTTCCCGAGCGGTATCACCTGAGCGACGCGATCGGATTGGTCGTAGATGATTTCCGCGCTCATCTCGGTGCCGTTGAAATGACCTTCGACCGGCGTTCCAACAGCTTCCCAAAGACCCATCGTCGCCACGTCCGCCGCACCGTGCAGGATGGCGCGGCCCGCGCGCGCACCGGCGCTATAGCCCTGCGTAAACTTGATGACCTCGTGCCGGGCGCCATTCTTCACTTCGCTAGTGACCGGCGCGCCGAATTCCGCGACGACCATGCTGCGTGGCGTCCCTGGGACAAGAAGAGATACGTTCTTTTCACTGGGTTGATTGGCGGCCATGTAGACCGCGCAACCGGATGACAGAAACGCCGCGACCGCCGTCGCGGCAACCAAACCATAACGCATGAATCCCCCCGCAAGCTTCGTGGGCGGATCGTGCAGCGGGATTCGCGCGGGGGCAAAGGGCGCGTACCGCCTGGCATGTGCACATTTATTCTGAACTGCGTATAACTTGGCGCCCTGACACGGCTTGGAAAGAAAGCATGAAAATATCATTCGTAGTTGCCGCTTCCGAGAACGGCGTCATCGGTCGCGACGGCGGCTTGCCGTGGCGGCAGTCGTCCGACCTGAAAACATTTCGCCGCCTGACCATGGGCAAACCCATGATCATGGGCCGCCGCACGTTTGAGTCGATCGGCAAGCCGCTCGACGGCCGCGACAACATCGTGGTGACGCGCGATCCGTTTTTCGAAGTGAACGGTGTTTCTGTCGCTCCCAGCGTGGCCGACGCGGTGACGCTTGCGCGCGTGCTGGCGATGACGCGCGGCGCCGACGAGATCATGGTGATCGGCGGCGCCCAGATTTACGATGCGCTATTGCCCATTGCCGACCGCATCTATCTGACCCGCATACACGCCGAGGTGGAAGGCGACCGCCATCTTCCGCCGCTCGATCCGGCGCGGTGGCGCGAAGTAAGCCGCGAGGTACTGCCCAAGGGCGAGCGCGACGATCACGCGGCCTCGCTTTTCGTTTACGATCGTATCAGTTAGCTCGCGTCTCGCGCGCCGCATATGGTTACAAGCAATGTGTGTGCGCGACACGGCTTGGCGGTGCCGCCGCGCTTTCGCGAGAGGATGTTTGCGCGTGTCGGACCCCTGGCCTATAAGCGGCCGTGAAAACTGGCAAAATGCGGTCTTCGGACACTTGCAGAATGCGCCGTCGACCATAAGTGACTAGCGCGGGTCCGCCCGTCAGGTCAGCCGCCTCCGGCGGACACGGATTTCCCTTTATTTCCAGCAAACGAGGCTCTTGTAGATGCCCTGGAGTAGTCAAGGCGGCGGCGGCAAAAAAGGCGGCGGCAGCGGTAACAACGGCGGACCATGGGGACAGGGCCCCTGGGGTGGCGGTGGCGGCGGCGGTGGTGGTGGCAGCAACCAGCCGCCTGATCTCGATGAAATTCTGAGGCGCGGCCAGGACCGCATGCGCAAGGTGATGCGGGGCGGTGGCGGCGGCGGTGGTGGTGGCGACGGCTTCGGCGGCGGCGTGCCCAAGCCCTTCCTGTTCCTTCTCGCCATGTTGCTGCTTGCGGGCGCGGCCTTCTACGGCTTCTTCTTCCGCGTCAATCCCGACGAGCAAGGCATCGTGCTGCGCTTCGGCAAGTTCGAGCGCTGGGAACCGGCCGGCCTGCATTTCCGCTGGCCCTACCCCATCGAAGAAGTGCGCCTGCCGAAAGTCACGCAGCAGCGCACCATCGAAGTCGGCGCCGGCCGTTCTTCGGTCGGCTCTCCCGACAGCGGCCTGATGCTGACCGGTGACGGCAGCGTGGTCGACGTGCGCTTCGTCGTGTTCTGGCGTATCAGCCTCGAAAAGGACGCCGACCAGACCGGCGTCGAGCAATTCCTGTTCAACATCGCCGATCCTGAGACGACCGTGCGCGAGGTCGCCGAAAGCGCCATGCGCGAGGTTGTCGGCCAGTCGCAATTGCAGCCGCTGCTGACGGGCGGCCGCCAGAAGACGCAGGAAGACGTGCAGCGCCTGATGCAGGCGATCCTCAACAGCTACAAGGCCGGCATCAAGATCGACCAGGTGCAGTTGAAGGAGGTCGATCCTCCCGCCGAAGTGATCGGCGCGTTCCGCGACGTGGCGGCGGCTGCCCAGGAGCGTGAAACGCTGATCAAGCAGGCCCAGACCTATGCCGACCAGATGGTGCCGCGCGCCCGAGGCGAGGCCGATCGTATTCTGGCCGGCGCCGAAGGCTTCCGCGACCAGCAGATTGCGGAGGCGACAGGTCAGGCCGCCCGCTTCCTGAAAGTCTTTGAGGAATACAAGAAGGCTCCCGAAGTGACGCGCGAACGACTGTTCCTGGAAATGCAGGAAAAGGTGCTCTCGGGCGCCGACAAGATCATCCTCGATCAGAAGAGCGGTGGCCAGGGCGTGGTGCCGTTCCTGCCGCTCGACCAGTTGCAACGTAAGCAGACCGAGGGAGGCCAGTAACATGCGCGCGTTTTTCGCATTCGTACTGACCGTGCTCGGCCTCGCGGCCGTCGCGCTCTATTCGTCCGCTTTCATCGTGCACCAGAACGAGCAGGCGCTCGTGCTGCGCTTCGGTAACCCGCAGCAGGTGCTCACCGAGCCTGGGCTCAAGTGGAAGGTGCCGTTCGTCGACACCGTCGACTTCTTCGACAAGCGCATCCTCGATCTCGACACGGTGGAGCAGGAAGTCACCGCATCCGATCAGCAGCGTCTGATCGTCGACGCCTACGCCCGCTACCGCATCACCGACAGTCTCAAGTTCTATCAGAACGTCCGTGACAAGGAGCGCGTCCGTCAGGTCGTCGGCCCACTGATCGAATCCGAAATCCGCCGCGTGCTGGGTTCCGCCACCTTGCAGGAGGTGGTGAAGGACAAGCGCGAAGGGCTGATGCGCCTGATCGCGCAGCAGGTGAACAAGGAAGGCCGAGACTATGGGCTTGAGGTCGTCGACGTGCGCATCAAGCGCGCCGACCTGCCGAAGGAAAACCTCGTCAAGGTCTACGACCGCATGAAGGCCGACCGTGTGCGCGAGGCGACCGAGCTGCGCGCCCAGGGCGAAGCGGAAAACAACCGCATCCGTGCCAACGCCGACCGTCAGGTGACGGTGATCAAGGCGGAAGCGACGCAGAAATCGGACCAGATCCGCGGTGACGGCGAAGCCGAGCGCAATCGAATCTTCGCCGATGCCTTCGGGCGCGATCCCGACTTCTTCCGCTTCTATCGTTCGATGCAGGCCTATACGGAGGCGATCAAGCCGGGCGACACGCGCATGTTGTTGACGCCCGATAGCGAGTTCTTCCGTTACTTCCAGGATCCGAACGGCCGGGCGCCTTCGTCGTCGCAGCGATGAGCGATCTCGTCGCAGGCCTCGGGATCGCCCTCGTTCTGGAGGGGCTCCTGTGGGCGCTCGCGCCGAATGCCGCCCGCCGCATGGTGACGGAATTGTCTGGCATTCCCAATAGTACGCTGCAGGTCGGCGCTCTCGCCGCCGTTGCCGGCGGTGTCCTTTTGGTTTGGCTTGTTCGCGGCTAAATTTGCCCCGAGATTATCCCCGCCTCCGACGGGTGTGGTAGCATCGCCGCGTTGACGGGGGTGCTGCTCGCGCGCGACGCGCCGTGCCGGCGAGATGTCTGCTTTGGGAGTTCTTCGATGACCGTGAAGTTCGCCGTGCACGCCGTGTGCGCCGTACTTGCAGCCGGGCTGAGCGTTGCGGCACGCCCGCACCCGGTGTCGGCATTCAGCGAGGGCGCCGGTGCGGGACCGACGTCCGTCGCGCCGCTGGCGAAGCGGCTCTCGAACGCCGTCGTCAACATTTCGACCTCGCAAACGGTGAAGGGGCCCGAAGGCGTACCGTTGCCGAGCGTGCCGAAAGGCGCGCCGTTCGAAGACTTCTTCGAGGATTTCTTCAACAAGCGCGGAGGTATGCCGCGCAACGACCGCAAGGTGTCGTCGCTCGGCTCGGGCTTCGTGATTGACGGCAAGGAAGGTCTGGTCGTCACCAACAATCACGTCATCGACGGCGCCGAAGAGATCGTCGTCAATTTTCATGACGGCAGCAAGCTGAAGGTCGACAAGATCATCGGCAAGGACACCAAAGCCGATCTGGCGCTTCTGAAGGTGACGCCGAAGAAGCCGCTGGAGGACGTGAAGTTCGGCTCGTCTGCCGATATCGAGGTCGGCGACTGGGTGCTGGCGATCGGCAACCCGTTCGGTCTGGGCGGCTCGGTATCGGTCGGCATCATCTCGGCCAAGAGCCGCGACATCAACTCCGGCCCCTACGACGATTACCTGCAGACGGATGCGGCCATCAACAAGGGCAACTCGGGCGGGCCGCTGTTCAACATGAAGGGTGAAGTGGTCGGCGTGAACACCGCGATCATTTCGCCGACCGGCGGTTCGATCGGCATCGGATTTGCGGTCCCATCCGACACCGTCGCAGCCGTCATCGACCAGTTGAAGCAGTACGGCGCGCCGCGCCGCGGCTGGCTCGGCGTCAAGATTCAAAGCGTGACCGACGACATCGCGGAAACGCTCGGCGTGCCTGAGAACACCGGCGCGCTCGTCTCCGCCGTCACCGACGGCAGCCCGGCGGCGCAAGCGGGCACCGCGGCCCGCGACGTCATCATGAAGTTCGACGGCAAGGAAGTGACGTCCATGCGCGGGCTGCCCAAGATCGTGGCGCAGGCCGCGATCGGAAAGGCCGTCGACGTCGACGTGCTGCGAAAGGGCCAGCCCAAGAAATTGAGCGTCACCGTCGGCCTGCTCGAAGAGGACGATTTCGATACGTTGAAGCCGAACGAGAGCAAACCCAGCGATCCGGCGGCGCCCGCCGCCAGCGTGATCGGCCTGAAGCTGCTGCCCATCACCGATCAGTTGCGGGCCAAGTACGGCCTTGGCGCCGACATGAAGGGCGTCGTGGTGGATAACATCGATCCGGGCAGTCCGGCGGCCGAAAAAGGCGTGAAAATCGGCGACGTCATCGTCGAGGCCGCCCAAGACCCGGTTTCTTCAGCCGACGATGTTGCAAAAAGCATCGACAAGGTGAAAAAGGCAGGCCGCAAGGCCATCCTGCTACGGGTCGAGGACGGCAAGGGCGATCTTCGTTTTGTCGCCGTGCCGATTACTTGAGTTTCTAAGATACCGGGCTTCGGCCACCTTCACGACATCGACGATCAATTGCTCGATGCGGCGACGACAGAGGAGACCGACGTGTCCGAACGCCACGGCATTATCGAAACGATTTTCGACCAGCTTGCGCCCGTCCATCCCGACGGCCACAAGTTCATTGCCGTCGGCGCCGCCCTGACGCTGCTGTTCTTCCTGCTCTATCCGCCGATCGGATGGATCTTGGCGCTTATCACCGCCTGGATCGTCTACTTCTTCCGTGATCCCCCGCGCGTGACGCCGCTGCGCCCCGGCCTCGTCGTCTCGGCCGCCGACGGCCGCATCTCGTCGATCGAAAAGGTGACGCCGCCTGCCGAACTCGGCATGGGTCCGGAAGAGCGCGTGCGCATCTCGACATTCCTTTCGGTTTTCGACGTTCACATCAACCGCGCGCCGATCTCGGGCAAGATCATCCGCTCGACCTACATCCCCGGCGCATTCCTGAACGCCGCCCTCGACAAGGCGAGCGAGGAGAACGAGCGCCGCGCCATCGTGATCGAAGGTACGGGGGGCACGGATATCGGGGTTGTGCAAATCGCCGGACTTGTGGCCCGCCGCATTGTGACGTTCGCGGCCCAAGGTGATACCATAAGTGCCGGCGACCGCTTCGGCCTCATCCGTTTCGGCTCGCGCGTCGACGTATATCTGCCGCCTGGAAAGGTGGCGCTCGTCAGCATCGGGCAGCGCGCGATCGGCGGCGAAACCGTGCTCGCAGACCTGCAGTCGGCCGAGCCGGAACGCGAGACGCGCCGGTCGTAAGGCCTGCAAGCACAAGGGAGGGACCGGATGGATCCCGAAGTGCCGAACCTCGAATCTGAAACCCGGCGCCGCCGCAGGCGGCCGATGTTCCGCCATCGCCGCGTGCCGGTACGCATGCTGGTGCCTAATTTCTTCACCCTGCTCGGCCTATGCGCCGGCCTGACCTCGATCCGCATGGGCATCGAGGGCCGCTACGACCTGGCGCTTGCCGCGATCGTGTTCGCCGCCCTGCTCGATGGCCTCGACGGACGCATCGCGCGGCTCTTGAAGGCGTCATCCCGCTTCGGCGCCGAGCTCGACAGCCTCGCCGACTTCGTGAACTTCGGCGTCGCCCCCGCGTTCCTGGTTTTCAACTGGGGCCTGGGCGAACTGAAAAGCGCCGGCTGGATTTGCATGATGATCTTCGCGCTGACCTCCGCCCTGAGGCTCGCGCGCTTCAATGCGGCCATCGACGACGACAAACCGCGCTGGCAGTCCAACTATTTCATCGGCATCCCGACACCCGCGGCCGCTATAGCTGTGATGCTGCCGGTTTATCTCTCCCAGCTCGGCTTCGAGCAGATGAAATCGCCGTTTCTTCTGAAGCTGACGCTCGTCTACACGCTTTTCATCGCCTTCATGATGGTCTCCACGATCCCGACCTACTCCGGCAAGCTGCTGGGCGAGCGCATCGGGCGCGAGTGGGTCTTGCCGCTATTCGTTGTGGCCGTGGCCCTGGTGGCGCTGCTCGTAACCTATCCCTACGAGACGCTGACCGCGCTGACGCTGATCTACCTGGCGGCCATCCCACTGAGCTGGCGGCGCTTCCAGGAAGAAAAGCAACAGGCTGCGATTCTGGAGCAGGCGGACGGCGCGGCAGCCGCAACGGCAGCCCCGTCAGGCGCTGTACCCGCAACGCCGGGGTCTGCCACAACCGGGCGCGTCTTTCCGCTTCGTCCGGGCGATCCGCCGCGCTGAACGTCAGGAAGACGAAGCGCTGACGGCCGGCGCCGTCTCGCGCTTCCACACGCTGACGCTGCCGTTGGTCTCAAGCAGTGCCAGCTTGACGTCGCCAAGCTCGAACGTGCCGTTGTGCCTAAGCGCCGCGATCAATTCCTCATACGTGATTTTCTCGTCCTTCATCACATGCCGCACCGGCTTGCCGTCCATGACGAGCACCAGCGGCTCGCCTTCGAGGATGCGCTCGGCCGTCGAGCTTCGGTACGTCATGTAAGCGACGAACGAGTTGATCAGGATGAGCGTCGTGGCGCTGACAAGGCCGCCGACGAGCGAGTTGTCGCCGGCGTTCATCGAGTTCTGCACCGCGTTGCTTAGGATCAAAAGCAGGATGAGGTCGAATGGCGCAAGCTGGCCGACCTGTCGCTTGCCGGTCAACCGCAGCATGGCGAACAGGAACACGTAGACGACGACGGCGCGAAGCACGAACTCCCACCACGGCACGGACATATCGAACATGTGTTTCTCCTGCGATGTCCGCCGGGCGCGATGCGGCTTGGCTCGGCGTCTGTGCCGATCCTAAATGCAAACACGGCCGGCGCTCGGGCGCCGGCCGTCGGGAATGCGCGCTTTTTGTCGCTGGCGATCGCTAGCGGGTCTCTTCCGGCGCACGGTGATAAATGTCGTCCGTGCGCATGATATCGTCCTCGCCCAGGTACGATCCGATCTGTACTTCGATGATCTCGACCGGCACCTTGCCCGGGTTTTCCAGCCGGTGCCATTGCGTCGCGAAGATGTAGACGCTCTCGTTTTCGCGCACGAGCTTCTCGATCTCGCCGATGACGATCTTGGCTGTACCCTGCACCACGATCCAGTGTTCGGAGCGGTGATGGTGCATCTGCATGGACAGCTTGCCGCCGGGTTTGACGTGCAAGAGCTTCACCTGGAAGCGCGGGCCGATGTTGAGCGTCTCGAAATAACCCCACGGCCGGTAATTGCGCAGGTGCTGTTCCTGCTCCTTGCGGTTCGACTGCTTGAGGCGTTGCACGATCTTGGAGACGTCCTGCGTGCGGCTCTTGTCCGCTACCAGCAGCGCGTCGGGCGTATCGACGATGACGAGGTCCTTGACCCCGATCGTCGAGATGATCGACTTTTCCGAATGCACGTAGCAATTCGATGTATCTTCCAGCACGGCCTCGCCGTGGATGTAGTTGCCCTTGTCGTCGCGAGGCGCGATGTCCCAGAGCGACGACCACGAGCCGACGTCGTTCCAGCCGACGTCGAGCGGCAGCATGGCGCCGGCCGTCGTGCGCTCCATGACGGCATAGTCGATGGAGATGTTCGGCGAAGCCGCGAAACTGGCCTTGTCGAGACGCAGGAAGCCCAGATCGTCGGTCGCCTTCGCAAGCGCCGAGCGGGCCGCATCGAGGATTTTCGGCTCCAGTCGCGCGATCTCTTCGAGATACGTGCGCGCGTTTAAGACGAAGATGCCGCTGTTCCAGAAATAGTCGCCGCTCGCGACATACGCCTTCGCCGTTACGCGATCCGGCTTTTCAGCGAAACTCTCGACGGTAAAGGCGCCGCCGTTGAAGCCTTCGAGCGCGGCACCCTGCTTGATGTAGCCGTAGCCCGTATGCGCTTCGGTCGGCTTGATGCCGAACAGAACGAGCCGGCCCGTCGCCGCGACCTTGGCGGCGCGCCGCACGCCTTCCGCGAAGCGCGCTTCGTCGGCGACCACGTGGTCGGACGGCATGACGGCGAGAATGGCGTTCGGGTTGTCACGTAATGCCGCAAGGGCCGCGACCGCGATCGCCGGCGCCGTGTTGCGGCCGACCGGCTCCAGGATGATCGCGCGTGGGCTGACGCCGGTCCGTTCGACCTCCTCGCGCACCAGGAAGCGGTGGTCGTTGTTGCACAGGAGAAGCGGCGGTGCGAAGCCGAGTTCCGGCTTGAGCCGCAACAGGGCCGCGGCCAGGAACGAAGCACTCTGGTCGCTGAAAAAGCGGATGAACTGCTTGGGGTACAAGGCGCGCGATAGCGGCCATAGGCGCGTGCCCGATCCGCCCGAGAGAATAACCGGGTAAACAGAATTCAAGGGCCGGCCTAATGCCTCCACGGGGCGCTCCCAAATGCTCTCGCGCTGCCAGGCGCTTGTCATGGCAGTCTATCCGCAAGGTCGGTTGTTTAGAGGCACCAGGTCACCACAGTTGGGCGGATAGCCACAGAAATTCGTCCGCCTACGAGCGCAACCACAGATGGTGGCGCGCTCGCGACGGGCTCAGGTCGGCCGCATAAGCCGTTCGCGCAGCGATTTGAGCGAACTGGAGCCGACATTGACCGGTTCGGAGGCGACCGCTGCGGACGCATATTGCGGAGCGCGATTAGCCGGCGCGGCGGCAGGAGCGGACGCCGGGCGCTGCGCCAGCGGCCCCGACGATGCCCCATCACGGCGCAGGTTCGGATTTGACGGGCGGTACGGCGGCGGTGCCGCGCCGTTGCCGCCACCAACCGCAATGCGCGGAGGCTGCGACGACGCCGGCTCGTCGAAGGCGTCTTCTTCCGATCGCTCATAGAGGCCCATGGCGTCGGCCATCATGGACACGCTTTGACCCAGATCGGCGCCGAAGCCCGCGCCCGAGGCGCGCCAGCGGTCGACGACATGCTCAAGGAAGCTCTCATCGCCCATCGACGCCTGCCACTTCTCGGAGAAGCGGGCCGTGGACGAACGCGGCAGCTTGTCCTTCGGCAACTCGTCGAACTTGATACGGACCGGCAGCGACATGCCGTCGCCGAACGCGATGGCCTCGCGCTGGCCGAGCGAGGGCAGGAATTCGAGCAGGCCGGAGCCCGTGTCGGCGACGGCAGACTGCACGATCGCCTGGTCCTTGTCGTTCGACATGCGCAACGCGAACACCGTGTTGCACTGTGAAAGGATGGTCGGGTCGATTTCCGCGGGACGCTGGGTCACGATGCACAGCGATGCACCGTATTTGCGGCCCTCCTTGGCGATCTTCGCAATCGCGCGCTTGCACGGCTCGAACCCGAGCGTGGCATTGGCCGGCACGTAGCGGTGCGCTTCCTCGCACACGAGCGTGACCGGTACCTGGCCCTCGCCCCAGAGCGCGAAGTCGAAGGTGATCCGGCACAAGACCGACACGACGACGTTGACGATCTCGGACGGCAGGCCGGTGAGTTCCAATATCGTGATCGGCTTGCCGTTGACCGGCACGCGGAAGATGCGTCCCAGAACCTGCGTCATGCCGTCGTAGACGGTGAGCGAGCCGAACATGAACGCGTAGCGCGCGTCCTGCGAAATGTTGTCGATGCGGTTCTTCAAGAACCGGTAGGGCGCCAGATCCTTTTTGTTCTCGAGCTTGCCCATGCGCTCGTCGATGAGGCCGGTCAGGTCGGAAATGCGGTAGGGAACCGGCGTGTCGACCGTGTAGCGGCCGGAATCGATGACGCCACGGCGCAGCTTGTTGGGGTCGGCATTGCGGCCCGAATTGTAGCGGCTCTTGGCGATCGGGATGAGGTCTTGCAGGATCTCGATTTCGGCCTTGCGCTCGACGTCGCTGACGATGACCTCGACGATCTCCTCGAACGTCAGCAGCCAGAAGGGCAGCTGCATGTTGCGCGGAGAAATGACTTCCGCCCATTCGCCGAAAGCGGTCGCGTATTCGTTATGCGGGTCGAGCAGCACGATGTGCGCCGCCGGATTGCGATCGAGAATGGACCGCAGAATGAGTGCGGTGGTGCACGACTTGCCGGTGCCGGTCGTGCCCAGGATCGCGAAGTGCTTGCCGAGCAGATCGTCGACGCGGACCATGGCGGGAATGGTGCTGTCCTGACGGATGCAGCCGACGCGCACCGAGGCGACGTCGTCGCCGCAGAACGCGGTTTCGAGCTCCATCTTTGAAGCAACGCGTACCCGATCGCCGAGTGCCGGATAGATCGTGACACCGCGATTGAACTTGTGGCGGCTGCGGTCGGCGCTCTTCCACAATTCGCCGACGAGGCCAAGTTCCGCGATCCAGATTTCAGAATCGCCCTCACGCTGCGAGGGAACCGGAACGCTCAACGCCGACACGATCGCGAGCACGATGGTGTTGGCCGTGTCGATGGCGAGCAGCGTCCCCATTTCCGGCCGGTCCTGCAGCGAGCGCACGCGTGCGTCGGTCGGCGCGTCGAGCAGCACGATGGCCTTGGAACCCGTGACCGAGACGATGCGGCCGATGGAGCCGTCGGACGGCCGATCCGTGGTGGGCGTCAGGTTGGAAGGCTGCATAGATTTGGTCCTAGGTCAGGTCGCATTGGGCGACCATGGGTTCGTCCGGATTTACGGGCTGCACGCTGTGTCGGGGTGGAAATGCGATGGCGATCTCGGTGCCGACGTCTTTCTTGGAGCGGATGTCGATACGGCCGCCGTGCAATTCGATCAGCGCCTTCGCGATCGGCAGGCCAAGTCCGGCGCCCTCGCGCCAGCGCGCGCGGCTGCCGTCAACCTGCGCGAACGGTTTGGTCGCGACCGAGATTTCTTCATCCGTCATGCCGATGCCGGTATCGCGCACCAGCACGCCGACGCCACCGTCCACCCTGCGCAGCGCCTCGACCGTGACGTTGCCGCCGCGCGACGTGAACTTGATGGCGTTCGAGAGGATGTTGGTGAAAGCCTGAAGCAGCTTGGCGTCGTCCCCGCGCACGGTCGGCAGATCGTAGGCGATGGCCGGCACCACGGTGACGCCCGCGTCTGTCGCGACGATGCGCGCTTGCGTGATCACCGCGACGAGGATTTCCTCGATATTCACTTCGCGGGAATCAAGCGTGTACTTGCCGCTCTGGATCTTCGAGATGTCGAGGATGTCGTTGATGACCGAGAGCAAATGCGCGGCCGCATCGTTGATGAGGCTGGCGTATTCGACGATGTCCTTGGCCGGCAGCGGTCGGCGCTCGTGCTCCTGCAAGAGCTTGGAGAAGCCGATCACGGTATTGAGCGGCGTGCGCAGCTCGTGGCTCATGTTCGCCACGAACTCCGACTTCACCTTGCTCGCAAGCTCGGCCTCGATCCGCGCCGAGTGTTCGGCCAAGCGCGCACGGTGGCGCAGCACCGCCTCACTGAGGAGCGAGGCGTAATCCGCCATAAGCGAGTTGGATTTTGCGTGCCCGAAGGCGCCCTGCAACATCGGCGGTCCTGGAGAGAATCATTCTTCCAAAGACCAAGATTAGGCAGCACAGGCTAACCCTAGGTTAACCCCCGCCACCGCTTTGCAACCTTGCGCCAAGTAAACCGGAAACAGGTGTTTCTTTGGTTGTGGCGGATCAGCAACTCGGGACTTTTACCCCAGGACAACAGGAAAAATATCAGGGCTATATCAGGAAGAGTTCCCTAGTCTAAAACTCATGACGGGCGGGAAAATTCAGGGCAAAGCGCCAAGAAAGTGCGCGCCACGGCGGCTGAAGTGGGCTGCTCTCATAGCGGCCACAATGACATCTCAGACCGCGATCGCCGGCCCCGCCATCAATCAGTTCGAGGTCAAGGACCTGGAGTCGGGTCCCGGCGAGTTCGAGTTCCAGAGCCAGAACGCCTGGTCGACCGGCCAGCCCAAGCGCCGCTTCATCGAAACGAGCCCAGGCAACTATATCTATGACGACAACTCGGTCGCGCGGCAGCGCGAGGCCCTCGAAATCCAGATGGGCATCACGGATTTTTTCCGCATCCGTCTCGGCATCGAGTTCGAGCAGGAACGCATCGACGATCCCGCGACTTTCAGCGAGGCCGACAAGATGGGCCCACTGAAACTGGATGAAGTGGCGCTCGAAGGCGTGCTCGTGTTCGTAAAGCCCAAGCCTGAGGGCGTCGGTCTGGGTCTGCTCATCGAATACGGCAACCCGCTGCACGCGACCGACGCCGCAGAACTCTACCTAGGCCCGATCATCCAGGCCCAGACCGGCCCTTGGAGTCTGATTGCAAACTTCGCCTTCGTGCGCGCCCTTGGCGGCAGCGCGGAAGATGACGACGACGACTTCGTCCGCGATGAGAAATGGGACTTCGCCTACTTCCTGCAGGGCCAGTACCAGTTCTCCAAGTCTCTTGGCCTGGCACTCGAGGCCTACGGTACCATCGACCGGATCGGCAATACCGGCACGCGCAGCGAAGAAAACCTGGCGTTCGGCGACATGAACCAGCACCGCGCCGGACCGATCCTCTACTACACGTTCTTTCCCGGTACCGCCGGTACCGGCGACGAGATTGCCGCCAAGGCGGCGCGCATCGTCGAGGGCGAAGAGGATAAGGAACTGTCGGTGTCGGTCGGCGCCGGCGTGCTGTTCGGCCTCAACGAGCATACGCCCGACATGACCTACAAACTGTCCGTCGAGGTGGACTTCTAGCGTCAGGCTTGCGCGCCGAGGGCGATAACCCCGGCAACGGCCACAGACGTCGCAGTCTCATCCATTCCAGGCATCGCGCCGCGCGTCTGTCGCGCTCATAGCATCACGCTATCGAATCCGAACCAGCTCGATATTTCAGCTCGCGAAGCCCGGCGCGCATAAGTGGCGTCGGAAGCACTGCTCCATCCCGGGCCGACCGGGAAACAGAAAATCGCAACCCACAGTTTCGCAAAACACAGCATCGAAGGAAAACGACTATGAAGACCTTTATCCTCGCCACGCTCGTTGCACTCTCTGCCATCGCCACGGGCACGGTCGCCAACGCCGACATCCCCCAGGTGCATGGCTACACGACGCACTACGGCCGCTAAACCGATCCGTCGTGCACTAAGCAGCGACCGCACGGGCAAACCATGCGGTCGCTACTTTTTGAAGCCGTGCGATGTCAGCGCGTAATGAATTTGAACGGCTGCGTGAAGGCCAGCGGCTTGATGCTGACTTCCGGTGGGATCGGCGGGAACGGCGCCGCCCTGTCGAGCGCATTGACGGCCGCTTCGTCGAGCACTTTCGAGCCCGAGCTGGTTGCCACTTCTTTCGATAGCAGCGACCCGTCGGTGCCGATGGTGAAGCGCATGATAACGGTGCCGGTCACGCGCGAGCGCGGATTGATCTTGGCGCGCTGCACGAACGAGTTGACCTTGCCGAGGTAGATGCCGAGTGCCTTGGCGTCGCCGCCGGTCTGCTCTTCACCCGAACTTTGCTCGCTGACGATGGCGACCTGTTCGGGCTGCTCGATCGGCTGAACCGGTTCGGGTTCTTTCTCGACCACTTCCTCGGGCGGCGGCTCTTCTTCGGTCTTGGGAACCTCGTCCTGAGCGGAACTCGCCTCCGACGTCACGACGTCGCGCAGCTCTTCGATCGGCTTCACTTCTTCCGGCTTTGGCGGTGGCGCGACAATGGGGGCGATCTCGGCCGTCTCGATGGTTTCCATGGCGTCGCCGAGCTTGGCCAGGCCCTCGATCGCGACACCCTGCTCGACGACGACCGCGTCGTCGCCCAAACCCATTTCGAGCGCTTGCGTCTCCGCCCGCTGCAACGATGGCAGCATGGCAAGGCCGATGGACGCGTGGACCAGCAGCGAAAATGCGATGGCAATTACTCGCAACATCGACATGGCGCCGCCAAAGACCCTCTAGTTCTTCGCAGGTTGCGATGAGGCCTGCGACGGCGCCGGCTGCGACAGCAGCGACACGCGCGCGAAGCCCGATTCACCGACCCGGCCCAGCACCTCCATCACCTCGCCATAGGCGATCGTGCGGTCGGCGCGGACGTAGACGACACCGTCCCCTTCCTGCGACTTGAGCGACATGAGGCGCGGCACCAGCGTGTCGCGCGTCACCTGCTCGTCGCGGATATAGAGCGCGCCGTCGGGCGCGAGCGTGACGACCATCGGCTTCTTGATGGTGCCGAGCTTGGCGGCCGACGTCTTCGGCAGGTTGACGGGCACGCCCTGCACCATCAGCGGAGCGGCCACCATGAAGATGATGAGCAGCACAAGCATCACGTCGACCATCGGCGTGACGTTGATCTCCGCCATCGGCTTGTAGCCGTCGCTGTCCTCGCCCTGACCGGAAACCGACATACCCATCAGCGCGCGACCTCAAGTCCGCGCCGCGCAAGCGAGCGCGCGAGCCCGGCGATGGCGGGAATGAGCCTGTCGTTGGCTCGCCCGATCGCAACCGTGATCTGGTTGTAGGCGATGACGGCAGGAATCGCCGCGGCCAGTCCGACGCCGGTGGCGAACAGCGCTTCCGCGATGCCGGGCGCGACGACCGCGAGGCTCGTATCCTGCGACTGGGCGATGGCCGTGAACGAATTCATGATGCCCCATACCGTGCCGAAAAGGCCGATAAAGGGCGCCGCCGAACCGAGCGTCGCAAGGAAAGGAAGGCCCTTTTCGATGCCCTTGAGTTCGCGCCTCATAGCGCTCCGCATGGCGGTCTCGAGACGGTCGCGAATTTCACCGCTGCTCGCGTTGCGCGCGCCTTCGGTCCATTCCGTGCGCGCCGCATCGTTGAGTGCGCTGATGAGTCCGACCTTGGTCGGGACCGGCAGATTGCCGTCGACGCCATCGCGCTCGAGCCGGCGAACTTCGCGGTTCAGGCGCCAGACCCGGAACAGTTTCTCGAACGCCAGCGCCCACGAGATGACCGAGGCGATGATGAGACCGACGATGATCGCTTTCACGACGATGTCGGCATGATTGAAAAGGCCGATGATGCTCAGATCGCGGCCAGCGATTTCCGTTGTAGCTTCGTCCACTTCCGCCACCGATTATTTGGAGAGCTGAACGTTGGTGAGGCTCGAGGTCTTAAGCTGCTGTAGGCAGCCCTCCGCCGCGCCAGCGTCCGTCTTGCATTCCATCACGTCGTTGATGAGGAACGACCCGATCTTGTCGCAGGCCACCCCCTCGATCTCGAACAGCTTGACCGATTTTTTCTGGGCCTTGAGGGGCGCCAGATCGAGTGCGAAACGCTTGCCGATCACGCCGTCGGCCTGGAACAGCACCAGATCGAGCTTGAACGACTGATAGGCCGTATCGGTCGGATTGTTGACGACCATATAGGCGCGGCAGCCGGAATTGTTAGGTTCAAGCTTGTTGAGCTCAAGCGACGGCGCGGCGGCGCTGCTGCTCGGGGCCGCCGCTTGTGCGGGCGCCTCCGGCTGCTGCGCGAACGCGGTCGCGGTTGTGAGAGCAAGAACGGCTGTCGCCGATACGACGGCCGAAAAGGCACGCTTGAGTGCCGGTAACACTAGTCCAACCACGCTCACCTACGCTCCCTGATATTGTTTACAGTAGAGGTACGCTTTACCTGCTTTGCCCCGCGACGGCGAGCAAATCTCGCACGATTTACTGTTACAGTATCCTGTAACAGTAACCGCCCGGCCACCACTGATTTGGTTCCCTTTTCTCCCGCGTACCCGCCGCCGTCAACAGAGCTGTTGCGCGGCAGTGCAGCGGGAAAATTTCCTGAATATTCCAACATTTGTTCCTAGGACAGAAAGTCGTCAAGGCGCAATTTGGAGCCGGCCCATGGTGCGCAAACGGCGGCAATTCCGTCCTGACGGCCGCGCCATAAGCGGCACCACCTTGAAATCACTCGCTCAACACACATTTGTGCCGCGGGGGGAGCGTCAAAATGGCGGCGAGCAATGGTGCGTGACACGACCGAGGGATACGGCATCGTATCGCGGCTCTTTCATTGGGTCATGGCGCTGGCCATTGTGGCCATGTTCGCGCTCGGCTGGTGGATGGTTGGACTCGACTACTACAGCCCCTATTACAAATCGGCGCCCGATCTTCACCGTAGCGTCGGCATCCTGCTGCTGATCGCGCTGCTGTTCCGTTTGTTCTGGCGCATGGTGAATGTTCGACCCGACGATGCCGAGCTTTCGAACTTTGAGCGCCTCGCCGCGCACGCCACGCATTGGGGTTTTTATCCGCTCCTGATCGCGCTGATGGTAAGCGGCTATTTCATCTCGACCCTGGATGGCCGCGGCATCGACGTCTTCAACTGGTTCACTGTGCCCTCGATCCTGGAGCACAAGGGCTGGGAAGACGCCGCCGGCAAGGTTCATGAAATCCTCGCCTACGCGACGATGGCGCTCGCCGCCGCCCATACGGCCGCCGCGCTGAAACACCACTTCGTCGACAAGAGTCGAATACTGACCCGCATGTGGTCGGGCCCGCCACCCGCTTGAACGACAATCCAACGGAAAGGACAAAAACAAATGAAAGCACGCTTTTTCATGGCGCTGATGCTGGCCCTGCCACTGGCGAGCGGCACGGCTTCGGCAGCCGATTACGTGATCGATATGAAAGGCGCGCACGCGTCAGTCAATTTTCGCGTCAAACATTTGGGCTTCAGTTGGCTCGTCGGTCGCTTCGACAAGTTTTCCGGCACGTTTGCCTTTGACGACAAGAACCCCGACGCCTCCAAAGTGAAGGTTGAGATCGACACGGCCAGCATCAATTCCAACCACGCCGAGCGCGACAAGCATCTGCGAAGCGCCGATTTCCTCGACGTCGAAAAGTTCCCAACGGCCACGTTTGAAAGCACAAGCGTGAAGGCGAGCGGTCCCGACAAGGCGACTATCGTCGGCAAGCTGACGCTGCGCGGTGTGACGAAGGACGTGACGATCGAAGCCGCGCGCATCGGCGGCGGCGACGATCCGTGGGGCGGCTTCCGCGAGGGCTTCGAAGGCACGACCAAATTCGCGCTCGCCGACTTCGGCGTGCCGAAGGACTTGGGCCCGGCGTCGAAGGAGGTCGAACTGACCTTGCACGTCGAGGGCGTACGCCAGTAGCGAAGCCTTGCGTTTCGTTACCAGCCCGCGTCTCGCTCACCGAGGCGCGGGCTTTTTCATGCCCCCGTTCGTGCCCCCCGCTCGTGCCCCCCGCTCGTGCCCCCCGCTCACCCACGGACGCCGACCCGGCGGCCGCCTGTGGATTGCGGTAATGGCTGGCTTTTTACCGGAGTGAGGATTTTTCGGCCCAATTTCCGCCATTCCGGCAGGCGGTTATGGGTGGACTTTCGGATGCAACGCATGTCCGGAAGTGAAGGGGAGTAAAGCTAGCACCGTTCAGGTGAAGCAACGTGGGGGTTTCATGTCTCGTACGAAATTCAGCTCTCGTCTCGTCTATCGCAAAAGCCGCAAGTCGTGGCGCCAGAACAAGGCGCTGGCGGATGGTGCGCGCACCGTATTGGCAGCGCGCGGCGTTGACCTGGAGCAGGCCCGCCCGTTGGAGCGCGCTGAGCGCGTCCACGTCGCGTATGTGCGTGGCGGCCATGTCGGTGGCTACGTGCGCCCGCACTGAAATCGGCGCGCGTCCGGCTGCAGTGATGCTGCCGTCTCACTTTCGAATGTCTTGAACTTCGAGCGGAAACGCCGTTCCCGCTCGTGGCCCGGAGCCGGTGCCCCGCACGCCGGTCTTCGGGCCTTTTTAGTATCGAAACGCCACAGCGCCGCCCGTCAAACCGGCGCCCGCCGCCGTCATCAGCACAATGTCCCCGGCCCGATAGTCGCGTTTCTCAGATAGCGCCGAGAGCGTGAGCGGGATCGTCGCCGCCGAGCTGTTGCCGCACGACGCAACCGTCGCGCAGACGCGGTCTTCGGCAATCGCGAGCTGATGCGCGACCGTCTTCATCATGCGGGCGTTGGCCTGATGCGGCACGAAGTGCGCAACCTCGCCCGACGCCATGCCGGCCTTGCCGAGCGCCGCCAGCGCAGCCGACGTCATCATCGCGACGGCTTCGGCATAAACCGCCTGACCGTTCGAGATCACCATGAGCGTGTCGGCCGGGTCGGAAAGCGTCGCGAACGGCCGTCGGCTGCCACCGCCCGGAATGTTGATCAGCCCGTAGTGCGCGCCGTTGGCGGCAAGATGCGCGCCGATGACGCCTGCGTTCGCACGCGCGCTGGGCGCTAGCAGTGCTGCTCCGGCCGCGTCGGCGAACAGAACACTGCTCGCCCGGTCAGCCGGATTGATCCGGCGTGAGAGAATGTTGGCCGCGATGACCAGCACCGGTGCGCCATGCGTGCGAACGAAGCCGTCCGCCAGCGTTAGCGCGTAGATAAAGCCGCCGCACGCGCCCGCCATGTCGATGCCGCCGGCTCTTGGGAGCTGGAGGCGGTTGGCGACGAGCGGCGCCGTCGGCGGCAGCAGGTGATCGGGGGTCGAGGTCGCAAGCAGCAGCAGTGCGATATCGTCGCGCCGCATACCGGAAGCCTCGATCGCCATTTCGCCGGCGTTGGTCGCGAGATCGGAAAGCGCTTCGCCGTCAGCCGCGTAGTGGCGCGTCTCGATGCCGGTGCGTCGCTTGATCCAGCCGGGCGCAAGCCCGAGGCGCGCCTCGATCTCGCTGTTGGGGACTATGCGCTGCGGCACGTAGTGGCCGAGGCCCGCGATCGCGACGCCGCTCATGACGTCACCTCGGCCACCGCGTCGCGGATGGCGCCGTAGACGAATGCGAGTTCCTGCGGCGTCGTGCAATAGGGCGGCATGACGTAGACGGTGGACCCGAGCGGACGCAGCAGCACGCCACGCTCCAGCAGGCGGCGGCGCAGCGGCAGCGCGACCCCGGAAAGGTAGCCGCCTTCGGACGCCTCCAGATCGAACGCGCCGATTGTACCCGCCTGCCGCACGCTGACGAAACGGAAGTCCGAACGCAGCTTGTCGAGTTCGTTCGTTTGTGCGGCGGCGAGCGCCATGATGCGGTCCATGACCGGCTCGGTGTTCCAGATCTCGAGGTTGGCGCGCGCGGCCGCGCACGCGATCGGGTTCGCGGTATAGGAACTCGAATGATAAAAGGTAAAGCGGCGGTCGTCCGCGACGTGCGCATCGAAAATGGCCGATGTCGCGAGCGTCGCGGCAAGCGGGATGGCGCCGCCCGTGAGCCCCTTTGCGATGCACACGATGTCGGGATCGACGCCCGCCATGTTGCAGGCGAACAATGCGCCCGTGCGTCCGAAACCGGTCATCACTTCATCGGCGATGAAGAGCACGCCGTAGGCGCGGCAGATGCGCCGCATCTCGGATAGAACGTGCGGACGGTAGACCAGCATGCCGCCCGCGCCCAGAACCAGCGGTTCGCAGATGAAAGCCGCAACCGCGCCGGAACGGCATTCACGTTCGAGCGCATCGAACGTCGCTTGCGTCGTGCCTTCGGCCGGAAACGGAATGCGCCCGACATCGAACAGGAACGGTTCGTAGGAGGAGGTGAACACGCCGCGCGCGCCCGCCGACATCGTG
>CADECN010000007.1 GCA_902825785.1 uncultured Hyphomicrobium sp.
TGGTCTGGATCAGCGAGGTCTCGCTGCGCAGGAAGCCTTCCTTGTCGGCATCGAGGATGGCGACCAGCGCGCATTCCGGAATGTCGAGGCCTTCGCGCAGCAGGTTGATGCCGATCAGCACATCGAACGCGCCCAGCCGCAAATCGCGGATGATCTCGATGCGCTCCAATGTCTCGATGTCGGAGTGCATGTAGCGCACGCGAATTCCGCTCTCGTGCATGTACTCGGTGAGATCTTCCGCCATGCGCTTCGTGAGAACGGTGACAAGCGTGCGGTAGCCCTTGGCGGAAACCTGCCTCACCTCATCGAGCAGGTCGTCCACCTGGCTCTTGGCCGGACGCACCTCGACGTTCGGATCGACGAGCCCTGTTGGGCGAATGACTTGTTCCGCGAAGACGCCGCCGGTCTGCTCCAACTCCCAGGACTGCGGCGTTGCTGACACGAATACGGATTGAGGCCGCATTGCATCCCATTCTTCGAAACGAAGTGGTCTATTGTCCATGCACGAGGGCAGTCGAAATCCGAATTCGGCAAGGGTGGCCTTACGGCGGAAGTCGCCGCGGAACATGCCGCCGATCTGCGGAACCGTTACGTGGCTCTCATCCGCGAATACCAGCGCATTGTCAGGCAGATACTCAAACAGCGTCGGTGGCGGATCGCCCGGATTGCGGCCCGTCAGATAGCGCGAATAGTTCTCGATGCCGGCGCAACTCCCGGTCGCCTCCATCATTTCCATATCGAATGTCGTGCGCTGCTCAAGGCGTTGCGCCTCGAGCAGCCGTCCCGACGAATAAAGCTCGTCCAGTCTCTGCTTGAGCTCGGTCTTGATCGATTTGATGGCTTGCTGAAGCGTCGGCTTGGGCGTGACGTAGTGCGAGTTGGCGTAGAGTTTGACGAGCGATATCTCGTCCGTCTTCGCACCCGTTAGCGGATCGAACTCGGTGATGCTTTCGACCTCGTCCCCGAACAGAGAGAAGCGCCAGGCGCGGTCCTCAAGGTGGGCTGGAAATACTTCGACCGTATCGCCACGTGCGCGGAAAGCGCCGCGCACGAAGTTCTGATCGTTGCGACGGTAGTGCAGGGCGACGAGATCGGCGAGGAGCTGGTCGCGTGATAGTTTCTCGCCGACCCGCACGGTGAACGTCATCGCGGTGTAGGTTTCAACCGAGCCGATACCGTAGATGCACGAGACCGACGCCACGATGATGACGTCGTCGCGCTCGAGCAGCGCACGCGTCGCCGAGTGACGCATACGATCGATCTGTTCGTTTACAGACGATTCTTTTTCGATGTAGGTGTCGGTCCGCGGGACGTAGGCTTCCGGCTGGTAGTAGTCGTAGTAGGAGACGAAGTACTCGACCGCGTTTTCCGGGAAGAAACTCTTGAACTCGCCGTAGAGCTGCGCAGCGAGCGTCTTGTTCGGCGCCAGAATGAGGGCCGGGCGCTGGGTTCGCTCGATGACATGCGCCATCGTGAAAGTTTTGCCCGAGCCGGTGACGCCAAGCAGAACCTGGTTCTTCTCGAATTTGCTTACGCCTTCCACGAGTTCGGTAATGGCTTGCGGCTGATCTCCCTTCGGCGCGAACTCGGACACGATCTTGAACTTGACGCCGCCCTCGCTCTTTTCCGGCCGCTCCGGCCGATGCGGCATGAACATCGGCATCCCGCCCGACACAATCGGATGTGACGCCAGAAGTGGTTGCTGCGCCAAAAGCGACCTGGCGCGTCCGGAGCGCTCCCCTGGTTTTGTCAGAAGGGCATTAAGGCTGTCGGTTAGGCTCTCGCTACCCATCGGCGGCCGCGGCGCGCCCGAGCCGCGCAAAGCCGGAAGCTTCGGCGTCTCGGCTCCCGCCTCGCCGGAAGGCGCCAAGTAGCGGGCATAGCCCTCACTGAAGCCGGGGGTACCGGCAGGCGTCTCGACCGGCGGCGGTGTGGGCTTGCCGGATTTGCCACGCGACGGGCGCGGCGGCTTCTCTAAACCTGATTTGGGGGGGCGGGGCATAGCGCGGAATATGGCGTTCCAGGACGCTTCAGAAAACCCCTAACAACGCGCCAAAAGTCGGGGGCTTTGGATTGTAACATTCAAGACGCGCCGCCGTAATGTGGGAAAGATCAGCAGGTGGGGGGCAGGATGAACGCGCTACGGGTATCGATATCGGGGATCGTGCTGGCGGTCGGCGTCACATTGACGGCAGTTCATGGCGCCAAGGCGCAGGAGACTTTGCCCACCGGCCGCCGCGCGATCGAACTCTTGACGCCGGCAGGAGAACGACAGCCGGTCGGCTCAGTGACATTCACGGGAACGGGTGATGCGCGTGCTTTTTCAGTCGTGATGGAATCGCCCCAGTTTCAGGTCGAGTTCCTTTCGATGCGCAACTTCAGCTGCGTGCGCGGCGAAAAGGAAACCTGGTGCCATATTCCCTATCCCTATGAGACGGCTTCACGCATCACCGCTCAAGATCTCGTGGATCTCGAATATGCGCTGATGTTTCTCTGGAAGCCGCCGACGGCATTCGGCATCGATACGTGGAACGGCATCTACTTCAAGCTGAAGTTGGAATCCGACGACAGCATATCCGGCGATGCTCACGACGTGAACCTCGGACCGCTTGGCGTGCCACCATCGGATCCAACTGTGCGACCGATCACGCATACGGATATTACGCCGTCGAGTGGCGCTCACCGCTTCACGCGGATCGAAATACGCTAGGCGAGTTTCTTACCAATCCGTATTAGACCGGCAAAGCTACGGTGAACGTGAGGGACGAGAGTACCCGCCGTCTGAACCCGGTGCGTAGTGTGCCGGATATGCCCAGAATACGGAGCACTCGCCATGTACACGTTCTCTACCGCGCTCGCCGCTGCCGCAATCGTTGTCACGCTCGCTGCCGGCCAAGCCTCGGCTGCAACAGCTGCCGCAAAGACCACGAAAGTCCATTCGCCAGAATCGATTGCTTGCAGCCAGCAAGCCGACGCGAAGGGCCTGCACGGCAAGGAGCGCAAGACTTTCCGGGCAAGCTGCAAGAAGGACATGCGCGCCGCTCGCAGTACGACAGCGCAGAAGACGGCCCCGGCTTCGACTCAGACTCCTGCCAAGTACTGACAAAGAGCCACAGGCGGGCATCCGCCGCCGGTCGTATCGCCGCTCGCAAAAGTGTCCTAGACCCGTCGACAACGACGCAAAGTCCAAGGGACTCATATGTCGAGCGAAAAGCGCATCGCATTGGTGACGGGTGCCAACCGTGGCATTGGCCTCGAGGTTGCGCGCAGGTTGGCGGCAGCGGGCCTCGTCACCGTTGCCACCGCCCGCGACGCCGAAAAAGCAGAAGCGACGGCCGAAAAGCTTCGCCGTGAGGGGTTGGACGTCAGGGCTGCGGTGCTTGACGTCGCGAACACGCCGTCCATACCGGCGCATGTCGCCGCCATTATTACGGCGCACGGCCCGATAGACGTGCTCGTGAACAATGCCGCAATTCTTATTGACGGACCGGGCGGCTTTGCTGCCCGCCTGAATGACATGACAGATGAAACGCTGTCGAAGACGCTTCTCACGAACCTGCTGGGTCCAGCCGCGCTCGTCCGTGCAATCCTGCCGATTATGGTCGCGCGCGGGTACGGCCGCATTGTCAACGTCTCGTCGCGCGCCGCCCAACTGAGCGAGATGGGTGCTGGTTTTCCAGCCTACCGCATGTCGAAAACCGCTTTGAATGCGCTGACCCGCGTCGCCGCTGCGGAAGCAAATGGCCGCAACGTCAAAGTGAATGCGTGCTCGCCCGGCTGGGTGCGAACCGACATGGGCGGTCCCGACGCCACCCGCTCTATAGAGCAAGGGGCCGATACCATCGTGTGGCTCGCGTTGCTCGATTCCACCGGTCCGAGCGGCGGATTTTTCGAGGATCGCAAGCCCATCGCCTGGTGAGGCGCGCGACAAAAGAAAAAGCCCGCGCAAGGCGGGCTTCGTCCAGGCTCCTGACGCCAGTGAAGAACCTAGGACGCCCGTCCCGGCGATGTCGGACGCACATTGCCACCGTGCTCGATCTCAACCAGAAAACGCACTGCAAGCGCTTCAGGATGCACTTTGTCCTTTGCGGTCACGAGCACGAAGCGGCCGTGGCCATCACCGGTATCGATCGCCGTGAGCTCGGGTGTATATTCGGAAACGGCCTGCACCTTGAAAGTCCGGCGCTCGCCTCCGACACTGAAATTGATCTCATCCCCGATTGCGACGTTTTTCATGATCGGACCTGGCGCATCGCCGCGCGCCGCGCTGAGCCAGTAGTCCTCCGTTCCAGCTATGGGAGCGCCGCTAGTCAACCGCGTCTCGACCACCTGCTTGCTCTTGAGCGCCGTCTCAAAACTCGTTCGCAGCGCGGCATCACCGCCCGGAAGGAACGACGATCCGAGCATCAGAACGGTGCCAAAAAGACAAACGTGCCCCAGATTGACGAAGCGGACTTTGCCTGAGCGATCAGTCATCGTCGTCGTGCTCCTACCCAGCCACAGTCCGACTAATATAAGTCACTGTGCGCGAATTGGTTCATCCCACCCAAGTTACTAACGACAATAAAGGCATTTCGATAACTCTGGAGATTATTAAGGAAAAACAGAGTTTAGTGCGACGTGCGACGGCGACGCACGGGCGCATAACGAAGTCGCAGATGACGAACAATCGCCATGTCGAGGGCTGCCAGCACCGAAAGGGCGATGCCGATCAGGATCCACGCCGTTCCGGCGCTGGTTCGGCCGATAATGGCCTGCGGATCGAACGCCGAGCGGGTGGTGGCGATCTCGACCACTGGGGCCGAGCTAGCCTGTGCAGACGCGGTTGCTGCCAGAGTCTGCACCTGCTCCGTGACCGCGTTTGCCACAGCCGACGGCATGGCCGAGAGCGGAACGCAAGATAGTGCGGTGACAAACATGAAGGCGGCGAAGAACGCCGTACCGTCAATGAGCGGCCTGAACAGAGCGCCGTGGCGCCGGGCCCGTCCACCCCGGCTGGAAGCTACCCGCATAGTTCCCTCCATCGTCGAAAAACATCCCCGGTATTTGAGCAGTCGCGAAGTCGATGCGATGCAAGGTGGCGGTGCAAGGTGGCGCGGGTTGGCCGCAAATGTGTCCGCGCTGGATCAATTCTGCTTGGAGCGATGATGGCCGAATGACTGTTGCGCGTTGGCAACCGCGCCTGTTCGCACGGCGGATTGCCTATCCATCCGGCCGAATAGCCGAAACGTCCGCTTGCGGGGGGCCAAGGTAGGGCGTAGGTTCCGCGCCGCTCGCGCCTTTCGCAACCGCGAAATGCCGACGTTGAACATCCATCAAACTAGGCCGCACCGACCCATGGGCTTTTTCGCCGACAGTCTCGCCCGCATCCAACCGTCCGCCACGATCGCAATGTCAATGAAGGCGCGCCAGCTCAAGGCTGCCGGGCGCGATATTATCTCGCTGTCCGCTGGAGAGCCCGATTTTGACACGCCACAGAATATCAAAGATGCGGCCAAGAAGGCGCTCGACGAGGGCAAGACCAAATACACCGATGTCGACGGCATCCCGGAATTGAAAGCCGCCATCGTCGCGAAGTTCAAGCGCGAGAACGGGCTCGACTATAAGCCAAACCAGGTCTCTGTGGGGACCGGCGGCAAGCAAGTCCTGTACAACGCATTGCTCGCCACCCTCAATCCTGGCGACGAGGTCGTGTTGCCCGCGCCATGCTGGGTGTCATACGCCGATATCGTCCAGCTCGCGGGCGCAAAACCCGTCTTTGCCGAGACGACGATCGAAGACGGCTATCGGCTGAAACCCGAGGTGCTCGAGCGCGCGATCACACCAAAGACGAAGTGGCTTATCATCAACTCACCGTCCAATCCGACAGGTACGGCCTACTCCGCAGATGACCTCAAGGCGCTGACCGATGTCCTGTTGCGTCATGAGCAAGTCTGGGTGCTGACCGACGATATGTACGAGCACCTCCTCTATGACGGTCTGACGTTCGCGACGCCGGTTCAGGTCGAGCCGCGCCTCTACGATCGCACGCTCACGATGAACGGCCTGTCAAAGGCATACTGCATGACAGGCTGGCGGCTTGGGTACGCGGCGGGCCCCGAACCCCTGATTAAGGCCATGTGCAAACTACAGTCGCAGTCGACGTCAAATCCGTCGTCCATAGTACAGTGGGCGGGCGTGGAAGCGTTGAACGGACCCCAGGAATTCATTTCCAAAAACAACGCGGTGTTTGTCGAACGGCGCGACCTCGTGGTCAGCATGCTGAACCAGGCGAACGGCATAGTTTGCCCCAAGCCACAGGGCGCGTTTTATGTCTATCCGAGCATCAAGGACGCTATCGGGAAGACAAGCAAGTCCGGCGCCAAGATCGCGACCGACGAGGATTTCGTGACCGCGCTTCTCGAAGAAGAGGGAGTCGCGGTTGTTCACGGCGCGGCATTTGCCGGATCGCCGGCGTTCCGCGTGTCGTACGCGGCATCGACCGGGTCGCTGAAAGAAGCCTGCACGCGCATCCAGCGCTTTTGCGGAAATCTGTCGTGACAGAGCGTGGAGGCGCACGCAGCCCAAAAAAGGGGTGTGACGCCTGTCGCGTCTGGCGTTGGGGGCTTGTGACCACGCTTGCCGGTCTCGTTGCGCTCTGGTCGTTGGAGTTGATCTAGCCGCAAAAACAAAAAGAGCGTGCGCTGCCGCACGCTCCCAAAGGCCCGGCGGATCGCCGGACACGGCTTTTTTGGGTTCTCGCGCCTATGCCGTGACGCCGCCTGCGAAGCGCGATGCGAACCAGCCCCACGCGCTCGAAATATGGCTTGAAGAGATTGGCTTGCCGTCAAGGTCGGGAACGACCGGGCGCCAGATCGCGACTGATGTCGCCGGCTGAGCTTTGAATTCGAATACAGAGGGTTCCGCGCCGAAGGTCTCGGGCAGTTCCTCTTCCGTTGCCATCACGTAACCAGCAGCATTCGCTGCTGACATCAAAGCCTCAATACTCATCACCCAGCCTCATCGCATCGAGAGCCAATCCCTCTGGCCCGCCTATGGAATCCGAGTGCCCCAGCGTTTTCCACAGACAACTTCATCATGAGGCAAGTTTGTAGCTATTCAAGTCATTTTTTGCTTGATTCGATAAATGATCTTTCGTCCGCGACGCACCATATTTTTGCGTCGCCGAAAGCCTTCGCGGAGCGTTTCGAATCTGCTTCGCATCGCAACAAGACAACTTCACGAAACTGTGCGGAGCGCGCTGCGCAAACACGCGTTGTGCGCGCCGCGCTTTGGAGCGACGATCATGCTGCCGCGCCCTTCTCCGAGGTGCGGGTCGCGGTCGGTTGATTTGGCGCGCGCCTCGCAACGGCGGAGTCGAACAATGACCAGCTCGGAAGGCCCAAGGGGCGGAAATGGCACTCAAGGCGGGAGATCGGGGGTCCGCGGCGCGCGCTGTGTCGCGCTGATCGGACCCTTTGCCAGCGGAAAGACGACGCTTCTCGAAGCGATCCTCGCCCGCACCGGGAGCATATCGAGAGCCGGCTCCATCGCAGCGAAATCCACCGTCGGCGATGCCTCGCCCGAGGCCCGCGATCACGCAATGAGCGTTAATCTGAACGTGGCCGACGTCAGCTTCCTCGGCGACACGTTTACCTTTATCGACTGCCCAGGGTCTGTTGAATTCGCGCACGAGGGCGCGCTGGCGCTTCCCGCCTGTGATGTCGCCGTTGTCGTCTGCGAGCCAGATCCCAAACGTGTTCCCGCGCTGCAGATGATCCTGAAGCAGCTCGAAGACTTGGGGATTCCCCACCTCATCTTTCTGAACAAGATCGACAGCTTCTCGACACCGGTCCGAGAAATCATCCCGATGCTGCAGCCGGCGAGCGCAAGACCGCTCGTCTTGCGCCAGATCCCAATCTGGGAAAACGGTGTCGCAACCGGCTTTGTCGACCTCGCCTCCGAACGTGCCTACGTCTACGGAGATCACGAGGCGAGCGCCGTGATCGAACTGCCCTCGACTATTGCAGCACGCGAGAAGGAAGCGCGCTTCGAGATGCTCGAAAAGCTCGCCGATTACGACGACGAACTGATGGAGCAGTTGCTCTCCGACGTGGCGCCGGCCAACGATCGCGTTTTCGGCGATCTGACCAAAGAACTGCGCGAAAGCCTTATATGTCCGGTGCTTCTCGGCTCGGCGGAACGCGGGAATGGTATTTTGCGGCTGATGAAGGCGCTGCGCCATGAAGCCCCCTCGGTCGAGGACACTGCGCGCCGGCTGAAGCTCGAGAACGCCAAGTCTGCGATTTACATCTTCAAGAGCGTGCACACCAAGGCCGGCGGCAAGCTGTCGTACGCCCGCGTCATCACCGGCGACGTTCCCGACAGCGCGATCCTCATCGGTCGGGACGGCAAGGAAAACCGTGTTGCCGGCATCTTTTCAGTTCGTGGCGAAGATACCGTCAAGCGCGGACCCGCAAAGGCCGGCGACACCGTGGCGCTGGGACGGCTCGACACGTTCGTGTCGGGCGAGACGGCTACCACGGGCAAGGGCGGCATCCTGCAGATGAAGACCGCCGAAACTCCCGAACCCGTTTTCGCGTTCGGTCTCGGCCTGAAAGACCGCAAGGATGAGGTGAAGTTGTCGGCTGCCGTTGCAAAGCTCGTCGACGAGGACCCCTCACTGTCCGTTGAGCATGATGCGGAGAAGCATCAAATTCTTCTCAAAGGCCAAGGTGAGATGCACCTGCGCGTGGCGCTGGAACGTCTTGCCCGCAAGTCCGGCATCGAGGTCAAACGCGACAAGCGGCGGGTCGGCTACAAGGAAACGATCCGTGCCGGCACGGAGATACGCGCGCGCCACAAGAAGCAGTCGGGCGGCCACGGTCAGTTCGGCGACGTAAAACTCACGATCACGCCGCTCAGTCGCGGCGAGGGCATAACCTTCGACGAGACGATCACGGGTGGCGCCATTCCGAAGAATTTCTTCGGCGCGATCGAGGCTGGCATCCGCGACTTTCTCGAGGAAGGACCGCTTGGATTCCCGGTGGTGGATGTCGGCGTGACGTTGACGGACGGTTCCTATCACGATGTCGATTCCTCCGACATGGCATTCCGCCAGGCCGGTCGGCTCGCGATGTCGGAAGGGATGCCGAAGTGCTCGCCGGTTCTACTTGAACCGATCATGGCGGTTGAAATCGCCGTACCGTCGGAAGCGAACGCGCGCATCAACGGCATCATCTCCCAGCGTCGCGGACAAATCCTAGGCTTCGACGCGCGCGAAGGCTGGCCCGGATGGGATCTGGTTCACGCCCACATACCCGATGCCGAGATGGACAATCTGATCATTGATCTGCGCTCTGCCACGGCGGGCGCCGCGACGTTTACGGCGCGCTTTGACCACTTGTCGGAACTCAGCGGCCGCCTGCGCGACGGTGTGCTGGCCGCGCACCAGCAAGCGGCGGAATAGAAGAATCTTACGTGCAAGAAAAAGGGCAGAGCCTTAGCTCTGCCCTTTCCCGGTCAAGCAATGAACAAAGGCTCAGCCGTCACCACCGCCCTTGGCAAAGCTCGGAGACGCACCCTTCGGCGCAACCGATCGTGTCGGATGGACGCGTGGCGCATTCTGGCCCTTCGGACCTTTGAAGTACTCGGCCACCGCCTCAAGGAACAGGGGCTCCAACCCCTCTCCGCCCTTGTCGATATGGGCCTTGAGCGCATCGCGCATACGCGGCTCCCACGAAGCGTGAATATGCTTCGCGATTCCCTCGACGGCCTCGTGCTTCGGATAGAAGGCGAAATAGTCGGTAATCTGGTTGGCCATCCGAACAAGTTCGCGAACGTGCATGTTTGCCCTGCTTTCTTTCGGCGTCAGCCGTTGAATACCACAGGCGTGCCGGACGCCAACGCGGCAAGGTAGAGGTTGGATTTGATTGCCAGATCGAGCGCAAGCGTCGTCGGCGCCGATACCGTGACGAGGCCACCGATACCAGCAGTCACGGTCTTCTGCACGAGTTCGAAACTGCAGCGGCTGCTCATCAATACGAAACCGGACTTGCGCTCGATCCCCCTGAACGCGAGCGCACCGATGAGCTTGTCGAGCGCGTTGTGGCGCCCGACGTCTTCCCGCGCCAGCAGAATTTCGCCGCTGCGCGAAACGAAGGCGGCGCCATGGACCGAGCGGTTAAAGCGATTCATCGGTTGGTGCTGCTGCAGCTCGCGGGCCGCCCGCGCGCTGGCCGCAGCGTCGGGCGCCCAGTCGCGCTGAAGGACCGGGAGCGGCCGTATCGCGGATGCAATATCCTCGACACCGCAGAGGCCGCACCCCGTGCGGCCTTCAATGGACCGGCGTGCAATGTGAGACGTCTCGATCTTGTCTTCGGCAATCGCGACGTCGACCGCCATGCCGCCCTCGACCGGCAGGACCAGAATGCCTGCGATGTCGCCGACGTCCCTAATCAGCCCTTCGCCGAGCAGAAATCCGGCCGCGAAATCGCGCAAGTCCGCCGGTGTCGCCATCATCACGGTGAACGGCTCGGAATTGATCTGCAGCGCCACCGGCACTTCGTCCGGCAGTTGCCATGTCACGGTTTCGGCCGAACCGTCCGCCGACAGAACTTCACCTGTCGCGGCCCTTGAGCATAGTTCGGGGCCGCCTGTCGGCTTCTCGACCGCCTTCGGCCTGACGTTCATTGACCTGAACCGTTTCTTCGCAAGAGGCGGCGGATCACTCCGCCGGCTCGAGTTTCATATCTTTCGAAATGCGCTTGTTCTCGACGTCGCGCTCCTGCCAAACTTCCTGCCAATCGGACGGCGCATTCGACACCGTTACCTGGACAGCCGTCACCTTGTATTCGGGACAGTTGGTCGCCCAGTCCGAATTATCGGTCGTGATGACGTTGGCACCCGTCACCGGATGGTGGAACGTCGTGTAGACCACGCCAGGCTGCATGCGGTCGGAGACACGTGCTGTCAGCGTCGTCGCACCCACGCGGCTCGCGAGCGATACCTTCATGCCCGTCTTGATGCCGCGAACCTCGGCGTCATGCGGATGTACTTCGAGGATGTCCTCCAGATGCCAAGCGACGTTATCGGTGCGCCGTGTTTGGGCGCCGACGTTGTAGTGCGCGAGAATGCGCCCGGTTGTCAGGATCAGCGGGAAGTTTCTGTTCGTACGTTCCGACGTCGCGACAAAGCCTGTCAGCATGAAGCGACCCTTGCCGCGCGTGAACTCGTCGATGTGCATGACGGGCATGCCCTTCGGAAATTCCTCATTGCAAGGCCACTGGATCGAGCCAAGTTCGTCGAGGCGCTTGAACGATACGCCGTGGAACGTCGGAGTCAGGCGTGCGATCTCGTCCATGATCTCGGAGGCTGAATTGTACTGCATCGGGTAGCCCATCGCGGTTGCGAGCCGACACACGACTTCCCATTCCGCCATGCCCTGTTTCGGGCGCATGACTGGACGCACGCGATTGATGCGCCGTTCGGCATTGGTGAACGTGCCGTCCTTTTCGAGGAACGACGTGCCAGGAAGGAAAACGTGAGCAAACGCCGCCGTTTCGTTCAGGAAGAGATCCTGCACGACGATAATGTCCATCTCCGACAGCGCATGCTCGACATGATGCGTATTGGGATCGGACTGAGCGATATCCTCACCCTGGATGAATAGCCCCTTGAACGAGCCATCCGAAGCCGCGTCGAACATGTTCGGAATTCTGAGGCCCGGCTCGCCTGAGAGCGGCACCTTCCATTCCTTCTCGAACAACAGGCGCGTATCCAGATCGGAAACATGACGGTAGCCCGGGAACTCGTGCGGGAACGAACCCATGTCGCACGAACCCTGCACGTTGTTCTGGCCGCGTAACGGGTTCACGCCAACGCCCTCGCGTCCGATGTTGCCGGTCGCCATCGCGATATTTGCCATCGCCATGACCATCGTCGAGCCCTGGCTGTGCTCGGTGACACCGAGGCCGTAGTAGATCGCCGCATTGCCTCCGGTGGCGAAGAGGCGCGCCGCGCCTCGCACCTGCTCCGCCGGTACGCCGGTTATCGCTTCCAGCGCTTCGGGCGAATTCTCCGGTCGCTTGATGAACTCTTCCCACCGCTCGAAGTCGGTGATTTCGCAGCGCCGCTTGACGAATTTTCGGTCGATCAGATTCTCGGCTGCGATGACATGGCCGATCGCATTCATGATCGCCACGTTGGTCGACGGCTGTAGCTGCAGGTGGAAATTTGCCTCGACGTGGGGCGAGCGTACGATGTCGGTGCGTCGCGGATCGATAACGATCAGCTTGGCGCCTTCGCGGATGCGCTTTTTCATGCGCGAGGCGAACACGGGATGTCCGTCGGTCGGGTTGGCCCCGACGACCATGATGACATCACACTTGTCGACGCTTTTGAAATCCTGTGTTCCGGCCGATTCGCCGAACGTCTGTTTGAGGCCGTAGCCAGTCGGCGAATGGCAGACGCGGGCGCAGGTATCGACGTTGTTGCTTCCGAACGCGGCGCGAACCATGCGCTGCACGGCGTAAACCTCCTCGTTCGTCGTGCGTGACGACGTGATTCCGCCGATTGAATCCTTGCCGTGCTTCTTCTGCGTCTCATTGAGCCGCTTGGCCGCATAGCTGATGGCTTCGTCCCAGGACACCACCTGCCACGGGTCCGTGATCGCCTCGCGGATCATCGGCGTCAGCACGCGCTCCTTGTGCGTCGCATAGCCGAATGCGAACCGGCCCTTGACGCACGAGTGACCTTCGTTGGCGCCGCCGTCCTTGTACGGCATCATGCGGACAACCTGTTCGCCCTGCATCTCGGCCTTGAACGAGCACCCGACGCCGCAATAGGCGCAGGTCGTGACGAGGCTGTGCTCGGGCTGGCCCATATCGATGATCGACTTCTCGATCAGTGTCGCGGTCGGGCAGGCCTGCACGCAGGCGCCGCACGATACGCATTCCGAGGCCAGGAAGGTCTCGTCCATGCCGGCCGAGACGTGCGAGGCGAAGCCGCGCCCATCGATCGTCAGCGCGAACGTGCCCTGCACTTCCTCGCACGCCCGCACGCACCGCGAACAGACGATGCATTTTGACGGATCGAAGTGGAAATAGGGGTTCGACGTGTCCTTGGGCTTGAAGTCCCCGTTGACCGTCCCGTCATGCTTTTTTGCAAAAACGTGGTTCTCGCCGTCATAGCCGTAGCGGACTTCGCGCAGACCGACTGCGCCCGCCATATCCTGCAACTCGCAGTCACCGTTCGCCGCGCAGGTTAGGCAGTCGAGCGGATGATCCGAAATGTAAAGTTCCATGACGCCCTTGCGCAGCTTTGCAAGGCGCTCGTTCTGCGTCGCGACCTTAATGCCGGGCGCGACGGGTGTGGTGCACGACGCTGGCGTTCCGCGCCGGCCCTCGATCTCGCAGAGACAAAGTCGGCATGAGCCCCATGGATCGAGCATGTCGGTGGCACAGAGCTTGGGAATTTCGATGCCGATCTGCATCGCCGCGTTCATGATCGACGTGCCTTCAGGCACCGTCACCTCGTGCCCGTCGATTTCGAGTGTGACCATGTGGGTCGATTCGGTGAGCTCGGGCGTAGGCGTGCCGTAGTCGATCTCTTTGATGAGCGTCATCGGCGCAACGTGCTTGTTCATGGTCGTCCTCGTTGAGGTCGCGTAATCTCGAATGTTTACTCTGCAGCGTCTGCAAGAAATTTATTAGCGGGCGGCTTGTGGAAGTCCTCCGGGAAGCCGCGCAGCGAGCTCAGAACCGGAAATGGCGTCAGTCCGCCCATTGCGCACAGCGAGCCATCGGCCATTGTCACGCAAAGGTCCTCGAGCAATGCGAGGTTCTTTTCGCGCTCGACTCCGGCGACGATGCGATCGATCACTTCCACGCCACGGGTCGAACCGATCCGGCACGGCGTGCACTTGCCGCAGCTTTCGATCGCGCAGAATTCCATGGCGAACCGCGCTTGATTGGCCATATCGACAGTGTCGTCAAAAACGACCAGGCCGCCGTGGCCGACCATCGCATCGACCTTGACGAACTCCTCGTAGTCCATCGGCACGTCGAACTTCGACTCCGGCAGATAGGCACCGAGCGGTCCGCCAACCTGAATAGCGCGCGCCGGTCGGCCGGTTGCCGTACCGCCGCCCCAGTCTTCGAGCAGCTGCCTCGTGGTGATACCGAACGCCTTTTCGACCAGCCCGCCTCGTTTGACGTTGCCCGCGAGCTGGAAGGCAAGCGTGCCTCGTGACCGGCCGACACCGTAGTCACGGTAGAATTCGCCACCCTTGTCCAGAATGATGGGCACGGCGGCAAAGCTCATAACGTTATTTATGATCGTCGGCTTGCCGAACAACCCTTCGATGGCCGGAATTGGCGGCTTGTAGCGCACAATCCCCCGCTTGCCTTCGATGCTCTCGAGCATCGACGTTTCTTCGCCGCAAATGTAAGCGCCTGCGCCCTTACGCACGAAGAGGTCGAACGAATATTTCGACCCTTGAATGTTCTTGCCGAGCCAGTTGGCCTTGCGCGCGATCTCAATTGCCTCGCGCATGACATTGACCGCGTCCGGATATTCGGAACGGATATAGATGTAGCCCTCGGTTGCGCCACCGGCGACGGCCGCTATCGTCATGCCTTCGATGAGGCAGAACGGGTCGCCTTCCATCAGCATGCGATCGGCAAATGTGCCGCTGTCACCTTCATCAGCGTTGCAGGCGACGTACTTCTGATCGGCCGTTAGGTCGTGGACCGTCTTCCATTTGATGCCGGTCGGAAAACCAGCGCCCCCGCGCCCGCGCAGGCCCGACGTCGTTACTTGATTGACGATCGCGATCGGAGGCAGTTCCAGCGCTTTCTTGAGGCCGGCAAAACCGCCATGTGCGATATAGTCTTCGACCGATAGCGGATCGGTGATGCCGCAGCGCGCGAACGTCAGCCGCTCCTGTGTTTTGAAATACGGAATTTCTTCCGTTAAACCGTGGCCAAGTTTGTGGCTCTTTCCTTCCAGAAAACCCGCCTTGAAAAGCTCTGGCACGTCTTTGGCCGAGACGGGGCCGTAGGCCACGCGACCCTTATCGGTCGCGACTTCGACTAGCGGCTCAAGATACAGCATCCCGCGCGAGCCATTTCGGACGATTTTCACGTCCTTCTTTTGCTTCTTGGCCTCGGCGGCGATCGCGGATGCAACTTCGTCGGCGCCGACAGAGGTTGCAGCTGAATCGCGAGGCACGAAAACGGTTATCATTCGGCAGCATCCTTGCTGTAGGCCGCCACGATTTCGTCGAAGCGTTTGGCATCGACTTTTCCGTAAAGCCGCTCGTCGACCATTACCGCCGGCGAGAGCGCGCAATTGCCGAGGCAAAAGACCTGCTCGATCGTAAACATCCCGTCGGCCGTCGTGCCGCCGAGCGGAGTCTTGAGTGACCGCTCAGCGTGAGAGCACAGCTTGTCGGTCCCCATCGACTGACAAGCTTCCGCGCGACAAATCTTCACGACATGCTTGCCCGCAGGGTGACGTCTGAAGTCGTGATAGAAGGTCTGGACGCCGTAGACTTCGGCCCGCGAAAGATTGAGCGCCCGAGCGATCACCGGCAACGTCGCTTCCGGCACGTAGCCGAGCTGGTGCTGAAGATCGTGGAAAATTTCGAGCAGCTCCGAGGCCTTATTGCCGTGACGCGCGCAAACAGCCAGCGCGGCGACTTCCGCTGGAGACGGGATCGGTGAGGCCCCCTCGCCGGGGCTGTTCGAAGGTCGTGCGGCTTTCTTTGCCATGCGACATGTTCCCTATGCCGGACGCGCGGCACTGGTTAGCCTAACGTACAATGTGGTGAGCGTTTTAGTCTTTCACATTGGCGGTTTGATCAAATCGTTATCTCCGATCCGACCATCGAGCGCAACTATGGTGCAGCGCAATAACTGCGAAATTCTCACCAGTTCAACGGCATCGCCGCTTTTGGTCATGTGAGCTTTTCTGGAGTGAAAGCGGCTGCCGCGGCTCGGAACGCCCGGACAAGCGGTCCAAGGGGGTCTCTATTGAGCACGACCAGCCCCACACTGTGACATACGGCGGGCTCAACGAGCGGCACGGCGGACACCCCCGATTCCGTTCCCAGGATGTCCAGAATGTAGTGGGGCATGATGCTGGCAAGCCCCATGAGCCGAACGTTCGAGCACAGATTGATAACGGAGTTTGTCTCGAGCGCCGCTGAGGGACGGCACCCCGCCGAACTGAACGCTCTGTCGATGATGCGGCGGTTCTGCATGTTGGTCGTGAGCAGCGCGAGCGACAAGTCTGCCGCGTTCCGCCACGTGACGGATTTCTTTCCCGCAAGCCCGTGGGTGCTCGGAACGAACAGGCAGTAGCGCTCCTCGTAGAGCGGCGTCGCGAGCATGCCGTCGATCGGTTCGTTGTCGAGATACGTAATGCCGGCGTCAATCGAGTAGTCTTCAAGGCCGCGCAATATTTCCTCCGAGCTCATCGACATGACGGTGAACTCGATATTGGGATGAAGCTTGCTCACCTCCCGCGTCAGATAGGGGATCATTGGCAGCGCGGACGGTATCGCACCCAGCACGAGGCGGCCGGCAAGGCCAAAGTCGCTCGTCGAAAGCTGCGCAAGCTCCTGCCGCATCGACGACCACGTGCTGAGAATGAGTTGGGCCCATTTCAGAATGCGCTCGCCTTCTTGCGTTAGCCCCTGGTAGCGTTGACCGCGCTCCACGATTGGGACGCCGAGCTCAAGCTCGAGTTGCCGGATGCGTCCCGACAGCGTTGGCTGCGTGACGTTGCAGGCATCCGCCGCTCGCGTGAAGTGCTTCTCGCGCGCGAGCGCGACGAGATACTGAAGCTGACGGATATCCATGATTTCGGACTCTGGGACTACATGTGTGCCGATGATCGGCCTTCTGCGGTCCGATGGCAATTTTTCTGCGCGCCATCTAGCCCAGAGCGGCCTCAGCCAGCGTCGAAAACCTGTCCCGACATTGACTGTCCACGACGTGACGCCAAGTAAAGCGCAAGGGCCGCGACCTCCGGATCGCTCGAATAGCCCGCTGCACTTGGGCTGCCCATCACTGCGCTCGGACCGACGGCATTGACACGAATGCCGTGCCCACCCCAGTTCCGAGCTTCCGACGCCGTCATCGTCGCAAGCGTACTTTTGACGATCGAGCACACCGCCGCTTCCCGACCCGACTTCGGCGCGGGGGTCTGCAGGATGTTGAGAATGAGCCCCTCGCTGAACACGAGCCGCATGCGGTTTGCGATCACGCGCGTCAGGTGCGCCAGCGGGTTGAGCCGCGCCGAAACGATACCTTCGACCGTGTCGCTCGTGCACGCGGCGGCCATGTCGCGCTTAGTGAACGTCGCAAGATTGATGACCGCATCAAGCCCGCCATAGACCTGCGAAGAGGTCTGCGCAAAAGAGGTCGCGCCATCATCAGTGTCGATGTCGGCCGTGTACAACCTGATCTCGCGCGCGCTTTGCGATAAAAGCGCGATGATCTCCGTCATGGCCGGTGAAAGATCGCGCGTCTGCACGACAAGACTGGCCTTAAGGTCAGCGAATGATCGGGCCAGATCGACGCCCGCATCAGCCGAAAGTCCGGTAATGAGAACACGCGCACCTTCCAGCTCACGCAGGAATTCACCTTCAGGACTCGTAACGACACGACCCATGTACATGGTGCTCTTCCTCCGAACTCGACCACTTGTTGCAACGCCACTGCGGAAAGCGCACCGGCGGGAACGATAGCACGCCGATTCGCCTAACGAGAACTAAACAGCGCCGCGATTCGGGTTGGCCGGCGACTGGTCAATGGCGCTTTTGCGCCTTTCCACTGGCGTGACCGAGGCGACGGTGTTGCCCACGAGTTTCCAGCGTCAGGTAGATTACGAAGCTGGTGCCGGTCTGCCGTGAATAACGGTGAAATATGCAACCGCGCACGTTGCCTTCACGATTAACGACCTGCCACGCTCGCAATGGTCGAAGCAGGTGCGGCGCGATGGTCATGAAAAAAAGAGAGTCTTCAAAGCCTTTGGCAGGCAGCGCACCGGTGGTGCCACCTGCGACAGAGGGGCCGAGCCAAGTTCCCGCGCGCAAAACGCTAGGCCGGGCACGAACCGCTCGTTCACGCGACAACCTCGTCCTGCTGTCGATGTCCATTGTAACGGTCGCGCTCGGCGCAATGCTCTACATACATTTCGGCATCCCCGCCACCGCCGCGATCCTGTACGGCTTCGGCGCTTGGGCCGTTTTTATGCTGATACATCGCCAGGTCCAGAAGAGCGGCGAGATCGCGCTTCTGCGCGCCGAGTTGATGCGTCTCGAAGCTCAGGTGCGCGGCGGAGTATCGCCCGACGCGCCCAACCGCATCGGCTCACGTGGCGGTTTTGCCGAGCCGGTCCTACCGAATGCCGGTCCTAGGCCGTCACCTGCTGCAGCCCAGCAGGCGGCCGCGATGTGGCCGCAGCAGTCACCACGGCCGACTGCTCCGCCCGCCGAAGGCGGAGAGTTTGCGCATCCGATTGCCGCTGCCGACATGAAGCTTGGTGTGCCGGTTATGGAAGCATCACCACAATGGCAAATGCCCGCGCCTCAAAAAAGCGATCCATCGCCAGATTTCTCGTCGGTCCTCGCGGCTTCGATAGAGGCTGCCGCCGAAGCACAGCAGGCCTCGGCGCCACTCGAAGCACCGCTTTGGTCTGATGCGTCGCTTGAGTCTGGCGAGCCGATCCGCGACCAATGGGCGTTCCGGCCCCGCCGCGACGAGCCTGTGCGCGGAAACTCAGAGAACTTGCCCGGCTTGGCGGGACCCGTTTCGACCATCGAAACCGACCTTGCGATCGTCCAGCAGAAAATCAAGGCTCTGGCCGAAGAGGTGAATGCGGCCGACGCCATTCGAGCCGCCGGTGTTCAAGAACTGTCTGCGCCCAAGTCGCCGCCGGCGGCGGCGATCGACGCTTCGATCGGCGCACTGAAGGCGACTGCCGCGACCATGCGCGACGGCCGTCAGGGCGTGAGCGGCGCTCCCGCTTCTCTTGAGTTAACCCCGACGCCATCCCCTCGTGTCGCACCTGCCGCATCGGGCCCGGCCGGATTTGGCGATCTGGTTATTCCGGCGACCGCTGAACGCATCGCTACGTCGACCCCTCAGGCAGCCCCCGCGCCCGAAGCACAACAGGCGCCGCCGGAGCCGGCGCCCGATCTGTTGGAACTCGTTTTGCCGCAGCTGTCGGAATTGAACGCGCCTCCGCCACCTGAGCCGCGCGTGACGCCGCATGTGCGCGCCATCGCGAATGCCATCGAAACGGGTCGAATGGACGTATTTCTTTCGCCAATCGTCGGGCTCTCCAATCACGCCATCAGCCATTACGAAGTGAACGTCCGGCTGAAATCGAGCACCGGGGCGCACCTCGATCATAGCGAAGAGGACATGATCCTCGCGGGCAACGATCTGCTGGCAATGTTCGATATCGCTCGACTTAACCGGGCCGCCATACTGGCGAGCAGGCTGGAAGCGCGCGGCAAAACCGGTTCGCTGCTTTCAGAAGTAACCGCACCCTCGATTACGAACGCCGCGTTCCTTGAGAATTTCGCACGCATCTACGAGGAGCGTTCGGCGATCTCGCAGCAACTTGTGATGACCATGTCGCAGGCCGCGGTCGACAGCTTCTCCCAATCGGCTTGGCAGGCGCTCAGCGATATGCAGGCCTTCGGCTTCCGCTTCGCACTCGATCGCGTCACGCACATGCACACTGACTTTGCAAACCTCGCTGAGCGCGGCTTTGCGTTCGTGAAGCTTGACGCCACGGCGTTGACGCAGGGCCTTCTGACGCAAACAGGCTTCGTTCCATCCGATCAGGTGTGCCGTGCGATCGCCGGGGCAGGGCTCGGGGTTGTCGCCAGCGGCATCGAGGATGAGGCGACGAGGGCACGGGTATTCGGTTTCGGCGTACTGCTCGGGCAGGGCCAACTGTTCGGAGGACCCCGCCTTGTCACTGTGCCATCGGGCCAGCCGAATGGACACCACGCAGCGGCTTGATGCCGCCGCTCGGCCCGCGCTGTCTAACCTCACTTGTGTGCCGCTACAATCGCCGCTACGGACGCTATCTCCTCTTAACCGAGGCACCGAAGCGACCGCGTGCTCCTGATGGCAACAATCCCGACAATTGCATCGATCGCGCATCTGGCGGCTGACACAGATGTCTGGTTTCTCGACATCTGGGGGGTGCTCCATAACGGCGTTGAGCCGTACCCCGGCACCGTCTCCGCCTGCAGGCGCTTTCGTGCCGAGGGTGGAACAGTAATTTTGGTTTCGAATGCGCCGCGACCGGCCGAAAGCGTTGTGGCTCAACTGAACCGCATCGGGGTCGATGCCGCCGCCTACGACAGCGTCGTGACGTCGGGCGACGTTTCGACCGCGCTCGTCGAGGTCGCGCGAGACCAGAATATTCTTCACATCGGCCCAGAACGCGATCGCGGGCTCTTTGCCAGCCTCTCGCGCCCACCATCGGCAGAGGCCGCCGACTGCGATGTTGCCGTTTGTACTGGCCTCTATGACGACGAGACTGAGACGCCGGCTGACTACGAGCGCGTATTGGGAGTTCTGCGATCTCGCAATGTGCCGATGATCTGCGCCAACCCGGATCAAAAGGTCGAGCGCGGAGGGCGGATCATCTACTGCGCCGGCGCAATCGCCACGGCTTACGAGGCTCTGGGTGGCCGGGTGAGCTATGCCGGCAAGCCGTACCTGCCGATCTATGACATGGCGCTGCAAAGCGCGTCCGATGCCCGGCGCGACAAGGTAGAAAAGTCTCGCGTGTTGGCCATTGGTGATGGTGTCGCCACCGATATTGAAGGTGCCGGCCGCTTCGGAATTCGCTCGGTCTATGTCGCGAGCGCCGTCCATGTAAGAATCGGCGAAACCCTTGCCGACGCGGTCGCTCGCCTGTTTGGTGGCACGGCAAACCCGCCTGTCGCCGCCATGCCAATGCTTGCGTGGTGAGCCCTCAGGCGATCGTCAGCACGATCTTTCCGATGTGCGCGCCGCTTTCCATGCGGTCATGCGCGGTGCCAGCATCAGAAAGCGCGAACGTGCTGTCGACCGGCACCTTGATTTTGCCAGCGACGATCAGTGGCAACACTTCGCTTTCGATGGCCCGCGCGATTCGGGCTTTAACGGCATCGCTGCGGATGCGCAGTGTCGAACCAGTGATCGTCAGCCGCTTAAGCATCACGCGCATGAAATCGACCGTGGCTGACGAGCCTTTCTGGTAGGCAATGTTCACCAGGCGGCCATCCTCTGCCAGCGAACGAATGTTGCGTTCGATGTAATCGCCGCCGACCATGTCGAGAATGACGTCGACGCCCCGTCCTGCGGTATCGGCCTTGACGACCTCGACGAAATCTTCCGTCCGGTAGTTGATGGCACGGTCGGCTCCAAGCGCAATGCAGGCGGCACACTTTTCGTCCGACCCTGCAGTCGTCGTGACGTTCGCGCCAAATGCCTTCGCAAGCTGAATTGCGGTGACGCCGATGCCGCTCGTGCCGCCGTGAACGAGAAAGTGCTCGCCCGCCTTTAGACCGCCGCGCTCAAAGACGTTGTGCCAGACGGTAAAGAAGGTCTCGGGTATCGCCGCAGCCTCCACGAAGGAGAGCGACTTCGGCTTCGCGATTGTCGAAGTCTCGGCGGTCACAGCGTAGGCCGCATAGCCGCCACCATTGAGAAGCGCCAGAACCTCATCGCCCACTTTGAAACGCGAACACCCCGGGCCCACTGCCGCAATGCGTCCCGAAACCTCCAGGCCAGGTAGTTCGGAATGGCCCTTGGGCGCCGGATAAAGCCCCTTTCGCTGCAACACGTCTGGTCGATTGATGCCCGCGGCCGCAACGGCGATCAGCACTTCGCCTTTCCCGGGCGACGGAACGGGAATTTCCGTCGGCTGCAATACGTCAGGTCCGCCCTTTCCCGCGATTGCGATGGCAGTCATTGTCGTCGGCAATTGTGTCATGGCGTCTCGCTGCGGCGCCGGGGCTGCGGTAGTCTTGGCGCCAATAGAAGGAGTGAGGTGCAAGGTGGATTACGATGATCTGATGCCGAAGAAAAGCGCCGCAGCTCAGATCGGCGAGAGCCTCGCGACGCTGTCGGTCGCTGAACTCCAAGCGCGCATCGCGATGCTGGAAGCAGAGATCGTCCGGGTAGGCGAGGAACTTGATAAAAAACGACGGCACGAAGCGGCTGCTGCTGCACTCTTCAAGTCATGAAGCGAAGGTTACTGAAATTGTTTCAATTTGCGTTTCTGACTTTCACTTGCTTCGCAACGAATGTTCGGGCGTGCCGGCGCGAAAGTTAAGTTGGATGCGCCTGGTACGAGGCGTGCGCTTTACGGTTTTTTAGGCTTAACGATGCATGATCGCGTCGGATCCGGTTTTACCTGGATTTAAAGCGGCCTCGTGCCGTTTGACGCCTCCCTGTTGACTTTCGAGCCGCCTGAATGGGCGGCTCTTTTTTTGCATTGTCCACAGCAGCGCGCGACCATGCCCCGTTTTGGACCTTCTTGTTAACTATGGTGCGATAGCGTGCGGGCGTGGTATTGGTAGCTATCGGGTAAGCGTTTGTGTCGTTGAGGGTCATGAGTAACGGATATCGCGTAGACAGCGCGCTTTCGAGCGGCGCTACAACCGTCTCCTTCGGTGAGCGGTTTCAGTCGTCGGAACAGTTCGACCATATTTTCAAGGAAGGCATGGCGCTCGTCGAGCGCACGGCCGCCTATCTGGATGGTCCGGGTCGCAAAGAAGCCAAGACGCTGACGGGCGGCGCTGGCGTTCTCTACGCTACCGAAAGTATGCGGCTCACGACGCGCCTGCTGGATCTTGCTTCATGGCTTCTCATCCGCCGCGCATTGCGCGAGGGCGAGATCACCGACGAAGAAGCTAAGAAGAAACGCCGCCGCGTGAAGCTTCAGGCATTCGGCCGTCCCGCCCACGTCAAGGGCTTTGCGGATCTGCCGACGGGCTTGCGCGACCTCATCGAAGAAAGCTTCGCAATGCACGATCGCATTTGCCAGCTCGATCGCGCGATGACGGGTGTGGAATCCGACGCGCCGGCGGCACCGCCTGCAAATCCCGTTGCTGCCCAGGTCGTGCTTTTGGAACGCGCGTTCGCTGCCAAGCTGAGCTGAGCTTGGCGCGCCATAAAAAACAAAAGGCCCGGGCAACGCCGGGCCTTTTCTATTTCTGCAATTGATGCAGGCGTCAGAAGATGCCTTCGAACTTCTTCTTGAAGCGCGAGAGACGGCCACCGCGGTCCATCAGCTTCGTGTCGCCGCCCGTCCAGGCCGGGTGCGTCGTTGGATCGATGTCGAGGGTGAGGGTGTCGCCCTCCTTGCCGTAGGTCGAGTACGTGATGAACTCGGTACCGTCGGTCATTACCACCTTGATCTGGTGATAGTCGGGGTGGATCTCGCTGTCCTTGCGCATGGCCTCGTCATCCGTCTCGTTAGGTCGCTGGCGGGAAAAAGGCATGAGCCAGGGCCCGAAAAATGCCTAGTCCGCGCACTGCTGTGTTTGGATTGGGCGTGGGCATACCTGAGAAGTACTTGTCGCACAACCCCCGGCCCCGTACTTGCGGCCTTTTCGACCCGGAAAGCCCACCGGTTTCAAAGGGCTTGAGCGGTTTGGCGGCCTCGGGCATGGTCCCGTCAGCGCGCCCAAAGAAGCGGCACCTACAGGTGAAGGAAGACGAGTCTCATGGGAATGAGGAGGAAGGCCGGCGCGGACGATGCTGTGTCTGGGCAATCTGCTGACGCCGCCGACAAATCGCGATCACTACGGCCACTGCTGACGCTGAAACCTCTGCTGCTTGCTCACAAAGGCGCACTTGCCGCTGCGACAGTGGCGCTCGTCGTGTCCGCGCTCGCCATGCTTTCCGTGCCGCTCGCCGTGCGGCGCATGATCGACCACGGCTTTGGCGCCCATGATGCCGGCCTGATCGACAACTATTTTCTTACGCTGATCGGCGTCGGTCTGCTGATCGCGATCGCGAGCCCCGCCCGCTATTATTTCGTCAATTGGCTGGGCGAGCGCGTTGTTGCCGACATTCGCGCCAAGACCTTCGCGCATCTTGCGACGCTCGGGCCGGCCTATTTCGACCGTAGCCATTCGGGCGAGATGATGAGCCGGCTAACCGCCGACACGACTCAGATTAAGTCGGTCGCCGGCGTGATGCTCAGTCAAGCCGCACGCAACTTGATTATGCTGGTCGGCGCGCTGCTCATGATGTTTGTGACCAGTGTGAAGCTGTCCTTGCTCGTGCTTGTTGCCATTCCGTTGATCGTGCTGCCGCTCGTTGGCTTCGGACGTGCGGTCCGCCGTCTCTCACGCGAGGCACAGGACCAGCTTGCGGAAGCGTCTGCCTTTGCAGCTGAAAACCTTGCGGCCCATCGCACGATGCAGGCCTACGTCAATGAGCAGACGGTATCGGGCCGGTTCCGCGACGCGGTTGAAAAGTCGTTTCGGGCCGCGCGGTCGCGCATGCTGGCCCGCGCGGTTCTTTCCGGCGTTGCGGTGTTTCTGACGGTTGCGAGCGTCACGGGTGTCCTTTGGTATGGCGCCTCCGCCGTAATCGCCGGTGACATGACGGGCGGCAGACTGGGCCAGTTCGTCCTCTATGCGCTGTTCGCCGCCGGTGCCCTCGCTGAATTGTCGGAAGTGTGGGGCGAGATGGCCCAGGCTGCCGGTGCCGCCGAACGGCTTGCGGAAATGATGACGACGGAACCCGAAATCCGTACTCCCGCAAATCCGAAACCGCTTCCCGTTCCGTCTCTCGGCACCGTTGCGCTCGAGAACGTAACGTTTGCCTATCCGAGCCGCCCGGATGCGAACGCGCTCGAGGGCGTATCCTTCCGTGTCGGCAAGGGCGAGACTGTAGCGCTCGTGGGGCCTTCGGGAGCGGGCAAGAGCACCATTTTCAACCTCCTGCTTCGATTCTATGACCCGAACTCGGGCGTGGTGCTTATCGACGGCGTCAACGTCGCCGATGTCGACCTCGCCCAGTTGCGCCATCGCATCTCACTCGTGCCGCAGGAGATCGCACTCTTCGCCGACACGGTTTCTGAAAACATCAGCTACGGTACGCCGGGCGCGAAAATGAGCGATATCCAGCGCGCGGCTCAAGCGGCCCAAGCCGACACCTTCATCCGCGCGCTGCCTGACGGTTACGAAACAAAGCTGGGGGAGCGCGGCGTAACGCTATCTGGCGGCCAGCGCCAGCGCATAGCTATTGCCCGCGCAATTCTTAAAAATGCGCCGATCCTTCTGCTCGACGAAGCCACCAGTTCTCTCGATGCTGAGAGTGAGGGCGCGGTTCAGCAGGCGCTCGATATTCTGATGCGTGGCCGAACCACACTCGTCATCGCGCATCGCTTGGCGACAGTACAGAAAGCGAACCGGATCCTGGTCATTGACGATGGCCGGTTGGTCGAAGCGGGTCCGCATTCCGAATTGATGCGACGGGGCGGTATCTATTCCCGCTTGGCGTCACTGCAGTTCGGGCGCGAGGCTGCCGAGTAGAGCTTCGGCTGGATCACGTCTGGCCCGCCGCGATCAAGGCATCGTCGATTTCGCGGGCGCGCACCGCGGCCGGACGCGAGGTCACGCGCCTTGCGTATTCAATGAAGGCCGGTCTCTTGTCGATGGATCGCGTGAACATGCCCCAAGCAATGTGCGAACCGACGTATACGTCCGCTGCCGAGAACGTGTCGCCGCAGATGTACGGCGCGGCGGACACAGCCTTCTCAAGCGTGTCGAGCGTCCGATCGACCGTCCCGAATCCGGCGACACCCGCCGATCCTTCGGGCACATCCCATTTGAAAGTCTTACTCAGAACCGCCGTTTCGACCGGTCCTGCGGCAAAAAATAGCCAGCGGTAGTAAGGCGCGCGCCGTTCGTCAGTTGGCGAAGGTGCGAGCCCAGCTGCCGGAAACGCATCGGCAAGGTAAGCGCAGATCGCGGCGCATTCGGTGACAATTGCGTCTCCATGTTTGAGCGCGGGCACTTTCCCCATCGGATTGATCGCCAAGTATTCTGGAGACTTAGCGCCTTCGCTAAAGTCGAGTATCCGGGTCTCGTAAGGCTGTCCGACCTCTTCGAGCATCCATCGCACGATCCGGCCGCGCGACCGAGGGTTTGTGTAGAAGATCAGGTTGCCCGTCATGATGCGCCTTGAGCGCGTCTCGGCGCCTATTTGTTCGTCAGCTTTATTTCGATGCGGCGATTGCGCTGAAATGCTTCTTCCGACGTGCCAAGGTCGATCGGCTGGAACTCACCGTGCCCCGCTGCCACGAGGCGGGTGGCCGGCACGCCCTTGCTGATCAGATATTTGACGACGGATGCCGCGCGCGCCGTCGAAAGCTCCCAGTTCGATGGGAATGGCGCATTCTGGATCGGACGCGCGTCCGTGTGACCGTCGATCTGCAGCGCCCAGTCGATCTCTGTCGGAATTTGGCTCTGCAACTCAAGCACCGCCGATGCCAGCTGGTCCATGGCGGCCAGGCCCTCCGGCGTCAGTGTTGCCGACCCCGATGGGAACAGAACTTCGGATTCGAACACAAAACGATCGCCAACGACGCGAATATCTTTGCGGTCCTTCAACAACTCGCGCAGCCGGCCGAAGAAATCCGAGCGGTAGCGTTTAAGCTCCTGTACCTGCTGCGCGAGCGCCGTGTTCAGGCGCTGGCCCAGATCCTTGATTGTCTTGTCGCTTTCCGTCGTTTTCTTTTCCGACGCATCGAGCGCCTCGCTCAGCGCGGCGATCTGACGTCGCAGCGAAAGAAGCTGCTGGTTCAGGAGATCGACCTTCGCGAGAGCGTCCGTGGAGATGTTCTTCTGGCTTTCGAGTTCGCCTGTAAGCGCGCCGATGCGCCCCTCCAAATCCTTCGCCTTTTCGTCGGCCCCAAACCCGGTGCCCGCGAGCTTGGAATTCTCGTCGCGCAACGACGACAAGGTCGCCTGCAGCGCGGCAAGCTCATCTTCGGTCGACTTGGCTTTGCCCTTCTCCAGCGAAAGCAGTGATGTGAGTTCGCTGATCTGGCGCGTGAGGCGCTGGAGCGCGGAGTCCTTGCCGCTCGCTTCCTCGGCGGCGAAGTATTGCGCGATCATGAAAAGCGACATCAGGAAGGTGACGACCAGCAGGAGCGTCGAGAGCACGTCGACATAGCCCGGCCAGAACTCGCCGTATTCGCCACCCCTGCGCACCCGACCGCGAGCCATGTGCGGCTAGCTCCGCTTCATCTGGTCGGCGAGGTCTTTCAACATGCTCGCGACCTCGCTTTGCTGTGCCGCCTGCTCGTCAACCCACTCGCGAACGACTTTCTGCTCGCTGCGCATCTGGTTGACGAGCTGGTTCACGCCGCGTGCCAGGTCGCGCACCTCTTCGCCGGAAGAGGCTGGCTTCAAAGGCGGGGGTGAGGCGACCGGTTGCTCAGCGAGCCGCGAGGTGAATTCCTCGAGCGACCGCTGCATGTCGACGACCGCGCCGAGAAGCTGGCGGTTGACGTAGTCGCTAGAGCCCGAGCCTCCCGCCGGCGTCAATTCGGTGATCCCGGACAGCCATTCTTCGAGCTCGTTGTAGAACCGGTTGTGTGCGTGGCTCGCCTGTAGCTCGAGGAAGCCGAGGATCAGCGAACCGGCAAGGCCGAGCAGCGACGACGAAAACGCCGTGCCCATGCCCTTGAGCGGAGCCGAAAGCCCAGCTTTTAGATCGCCGAACAATTGGACGTTGTCGTTGGCCTTGGTGTCGAGCGTATCAATGGCCTTGCCGACCGACTGAATGGTTTCGAGCAGACCCCAGAACGTACCGAGCAGTCCCAGGAAAACCAGCAGGCCCACCATGGAGCGCCCGGTATCGCGCGCTTCGTCCAAGCGCGAGCCGCTGCTGTCCATGGACGAACGCCTGCCGGTGGTCGATAGCGATAGCGCTCCGGTGCGGTCCCCCAGCGACCGCCGCATCGGAGCCACCAATCCCGGAGTTCGGCTGATCCAAAGCGTCCGG
>CADECN010000008.1 GCA_902825785.1 uncultured Hyphomicrobium sp.
TCGCCCACATTCTGGTGAAACGCGAAAAGGCCTCCGCCGCGTTGAAGTCGTTGATCCGCGAAGCCAAGGATCGCCTGGCTCACGATCGTGAAGTTCTGATCTTCCCCGAGGGCACGCGCACGGTTCCCGGTGCGCCGCCCGACTATAAGCCGGGCTATGTCGCGCTCTATGAGGCCCTCAATACGACCACAGTCCCGCTCGCGCTGAACTCCGGCCTGTTCTGGCCACGTCGCAGCCTATGGCGCTACCCCGGCACGATCGTCGTGGAGTTCCTGGAGCCGCTGCCCCCTGGTCTTCCACGCGCCGAGTTTCGCCGCCGCGTCGAAAGTGCAATCGAAGACGCAAGCATGCGCCTCATCCAGGAAGCGGCCGAGAGCGCCAATCCGCCGCCGCTTCCCAAGCTGCGCCAAACAACCCCTGCTTGACACTCGAAGCCTAAGAACATAAGATGAACATTATTGTGTTGGCTTGAGAAAACACCATCTATTGGCCATGCGTCTGACCCCGGCACTCGACCCCATCTCCGATCTGATCTGGCGGCAGAAATACCGCTTCGCAGGTACGCCCGAACTCGCCGCCGACGCGGATGTGGCGGGCACCTTTGGACGCGTCGCAGCCGCCGCGGCATCGGTCGAAAAGGGCGGCAAGCGCGCGCGACAAGCCTGGGCGCGGCGTTTCGAAGACGCGATGGGAGACTTCGGTTTCCTGCCCGCGGGCCGCATCTTGGCGGGTGCCGGCACCGACCGGAACGTCACGCTCTTCAATTGCTTCGTTCTCGGCGAGATCGGCGACAGCCTCGACAGCATCTTCGACAGCGTGAAGGACGCGGCGCTGACGATGCAGGCCGGCGGCGGCATTGGCCACGACTTCTCGACCCTTCGCCCCAAAGGCGCGCTGGTGAAAAGCATCGGCGCCGACGCATCGGGCCCCGTCAGCTTCATGGACGTGTGGAACGCCATGTGCCGCACGATCATGTCTGCGGGCCAGCGTCGCGGCGCCATGATGGGCACGCTGAGGTGCGATCACCCCGACATTGAGGACTTCATCGCCGCCAAGCGCGACCCGGCCCGCCTGCGCAACTTTAATCTCTCAGTGCTTGTAACCGACGCCTTTATGGCGGCCGTCCGCAACGATGAACCCTGGGACCTCGTCTTCGCTGGCAAAGTCTACAAGACGCTGCCCGCACGCGCGCTCTGGGACCAGATCATGCGCGCGACATACGAGTATGCCGAGCCCGGCGTCATCTTCATCGACCGCATCAACGCGGCCAACAATCTCGCCTACTGCGAGACGATTTCGGCCACGAACCCATGCGGCGAGCAGCCCTTGCCACCGTATGGCGCCTGCCTGCTCGGCTCGATCAACCTGGCACCGCTTGTCGAGAACGCATTCACCGACAAGGCCTCGATCGATATCGCGAAACTCGAAGCCCGCGTCGCGACCGCCGTGCGGATGCTCGACAACATCATTGACGTATCCCGCTACCCGCTGCCCGCACAGCAACGCGAAGCACAAGCCAAGCGCCGCATCGGACTTGGCGTCACCGGCCTCGCCGACGCCCTGATTTTTCGCGGCCTTCATTACGGCAGCGAAGAAGCTCGCGTTCAGGCCGCTGCCTGGATGTCCGCGATCCAGAATGCCGCGCACTTCGCAAGCGCCGAACTTGCAGGCGAAAAAGGCGCTTTCCCACTGTTCGAGCGCGATGCCTTCCTCGCCAGCCCGAACGTGGCGCGGCTGGCAGACGCGACGCGCGCCCGCATTGCCGAAAAAGGCATTCGCAATGGCTGCGTAACCTCGATTGCGCCGACCGGCACCATTTCGCTGCTCGCCGGCAATGTCTCGAGCGGCGTCGAACCGGTCTTCGATTTCACCTACCGCCGTCGCGTGCTGGGCGGCGACAGCAGCTCGCACGAAGAAGTCGTGCAGGATTTCGCCTACCGCTCATTCCGCGGGAAGTTCGGCGATGACACGCCTTTGAGCGCAGCCTTCGTCACGGCCGAGGAACTGACGCCCGCCGAGCATCTGGCGATGCAGGCGGCCTTGCAGCCCCATGTCGACAGCGCCATCTCGAAGACGATCAATTGCCCGCAGGCGATGAGCTTCGAGGCGTTCCGCGATATCTATGCCAAGGCCTACGAACTCGGCCTCAAGGGTTGCACCACCTACCGACCGAACGCGATCACGGGCGCGGTGCTGACGCGACAGGAGACGGCTGACACCCCGCCAGAGACATCATCCGCAAAGGCGGCAACACCTGCTCTGCCAGCACCGGCCGATGCAAAAGCAGGCGTCGTCTACATGACGAAGCCGCTGGAGCGCGACGCGGCGCTGGAAGGCGTCACCTACAAGATCAAATGGCCGGCAAGCGCGCACGCGCTGTACGTGACCATCAACGATATCGTCCGCGACGGTCGCCGCCGGCCGTTCGAGGTCTTCATCAACACCAAAAACCTCGAACACTACGCCTGGACGGTCGCGCTTACGCGCATGATCAGCGCCGTGTTCCGCCGCGGTGGCGATGTCGCGTTCGTCGCCGAGGAATTGAAGGCCGTATTCGATCCGGAAGGCGGCCGCTGGATGGGCGGACGCTACGTGCCGAGCCTGCTTGCGGCAATCGGCGATGTCATCGAGGAACACCTGATCCGGATCGGCTTCATGCTGCCGGACGCTGGCGGAGACGCACAGTCGCAAGAGCCCACGCGCGCCCGCATCGCGCTCGCCGGCGCCGACACGTCCGGTGAAAGTTCCCGTCCCAGCGCTGCGGGCGCGTCAACCGCCCGGCACTGCCCGCGCTGCGGTGAACGAAGCCTCCGGCGCATCGAGGGCTGCTGGACGTGCAGCACCTGCCAATACTCCCATTGCGGATAACCGCGCGCTCACGTGGTTAGCAAAGCCTTTTCGCCCAAGTGCGCCATTTAGCGTCCGCTTACCATTGTCGCGCCGATAACCTGCCATCCGTGTCCGGTCCCGACGCGGATCTCAACAGTTCTTTGACCATGGCGGCGCGAGACCGCCCGATAGGCCGCATTTCGGCTTCAAAACTCGGCGATCCTTCACTTTCAGCGGGCTATGACGACAAACCAAAAAGCAGTGTCCGGCCAACAAGGTCGAACAGGGGTGTTGCGTTATGAGTGCCGAAATTATCTGTCTGGCCGACGTTCGGGCCAGTCGCTTCGGATTGTCCGCTGAGAGAGCTGCATCCGCCGCCGCTGCAGGCGCGAGCGAGCAAGGCGCCCGTTTCCATTTCTGGACAGGTGCCACAGGCCGCCGCTACGTGCACACGGTCTACAGCCTTTTCGATTGTCCGCCGCTCGACGTCGCCAACTATGTGCTGGTGCGCCGCGAAGGGGTCGCACATCGAACGGTGCTCGCCATCGGCCGGCTGACGAACGAAATTCCGACCCTCAACCTCGCTGAGATCCGCCAGCGCGCGGCCGCCCTCGGCGCCGACGAGGTTCACGTTCACCTTCTGGCGTCGACGCAGCAGGAGGCCCACGCCGTCGAAATCGACCTGCGCACCGCCCAGTTCGCGACAAGTCACGGCTGATCTCGCGCCACCGCTCGCAATCAACTCGGCTTGCGGCGGCCGAAGTCGGGCGCGGCCGTATCCTGACCCGCCTGTATGATGCCGCGGCGAACGGACCGCGCCTCGGCAAACGTGCGCTCCAGAGCCTCACCGTCACCGAAACGGATCGCCCGCTGCAAGGCGACGAGATCCTCGGAGAAGCGGCCCAGCATCTCGAGCACCGCTTCCTTGTTGTTGAGAAATACGTCGCGCCACATCACAGGGTCAGACGCGGCGATACGCGTGAAATCGCGAAATCCGCCGGCCGAAAACTTGATGACCTCGCTGTCCGTGACGCGCTCCAAGTGGGCGGCCGTATTGACGACGTTGAACGCAATGAGATGCGGCACGTGGCTCGTTATCGCGAGCACCAAATCGTGATGCTCGGCCGACATGATCTCGACCCGTGAACCGAGCTTTTGCCAGAAGCTTTCGATTTTCGCGAGCGCCATACGATCGCAATCCGCGTCCGGCGTCAGAATGCACCAGCGGCCGTCAAACAGTTCCGCAAAGCCCGCCTCGGGACCCGACTGCTCGGTACCGGCAATCGGATGCCCGGCGATGAAATGCGCATGATCCGGAATATGCGGACTGACATCGCGCACAACCGCCGCCTTCACCGAGCCGACATCAGATACGATAGCGCCGGGCCCAAGCTTTGGGCCGATCGCCTCCGCGATACCCTTATAAGCGCCAACCGGCGCACACAGAATGACGAGGTCGGCGCCTTCAACGGCGTCCGCCGGATTCTCATGACAGCGCGATACCAGACCAAGCTCGACGGCTTTGTCGCGCGTCGCCGCCGTCGCGGACGATCCAACGATCTCGCCGACAAGCCCGCCGCGTCGCGCCGCATGGCTGATCGATGAGCCGATAAGACCAAGCCCGATCAACGCCAGTTTCTTGAACATCGGCGCTTGAGCGTTGTTTTCGTTTGACGCCATCAGGCCGCACCCGCCATGTAGGCGGCGAGTGCCGCCAGCGCACGCTTGTTGTCGCTTTCAGAACCGATCGTCATGCGCAACGCGTTGGGAAAGCCGTAGGCTCCGACCTTGCGCACGATGACGCCCCGCGACTTGAGGAAGGCGTCAGCGTCCGCCGCCGTCTTGCCGCCGCCATCCGGAAAGTGAAACAGCACGAAATTACCGACACTCGGCGTGACCTTGAGGCCAAGCCGCGCGATCTCGTCCATGACCCAAGGCAGCCACTGGTCATTGTGTGCTTTAGCCCGCTCAAGATGCGCGTCATCCGCAATCGCAGCAGCTCCCGCCGCGATCGCCGCAGACGATAGATTGAACGGGCCGCGAATGCGATTGAGCACATCTGCGACGGCTGCAGGGCAGTAGGCCCAGCCGATGCGTAACGCCGCAAGACCAAAGATCTTCGAGAAGGTGCGCGTCATCACCGTGTTGTCCGTGGTCGCAACCAGCTCCAAGCCAGCCTCGTAGTCGTTGCGGCTCACGTATTCCGCATAGGCGGCGTCCAGCACCAGCAGGATGTCCCCGCGTAGCCCGGCGCGCAGCCGGCGTATTTCGTCGATCGGGATGTATGTTCCGGTCGGATTGTTGGGGTTCGCCACGAAAACCACACGCGTCTTGTCCGTGACGCGATCGAGAATCGCATCGACGTCGGTGTGCAGGTTTCTCTCGGGCGCCACCACCGGCGTCGCACCGTTTGAAAGAATGGCGATGCGATAAACCAGGAAGCCGTGCGCGGTATAGATCGCCTCGTCTCCTGGCCCCAGATAGCCGTGGGCGATGAGGCTCAGCAGTTCATCAGACCCCGAGCCGCACACGATACGCCCGGCGTCGAGGCCGTAGCGGTGTGCGATGGCTTGGCGCAAAATGGTCGCCTGCCCGTCAGGATAGCGCTCAAGTTCAGCCCCGGCCGTTCGATAGGCCTCTATCGCCAGCGGACTTGGACCAAGCGGCGTCTCGTTGGAGGAAAGCTTAGACGGCACGATCCCGCCCGGCACCTTGCTTTCGCCGGGCACGTAGGCATCGATTTCGAGGATTCCGGGTCGAGGTATCGGGCCGCGCGTCGGCATCGTGTTAAGGGTCTCGCATCGTTGTGATTGCCGGCCTTCGGCCGCGCGCATTGATAGGGGCAGGCACGCTTGGAATCAAAGATTAAAGTTGACTTTAACCAGCGCCGTCCTAGCTAACGCACAAACCTCGAAACCCCGGACCAAACCACCCCAATGAGCGCCGCCACGCCAGACCTGTCCGCCTTGGCCGAGCCGCGCTGGAACGAGGTCCACAACCCCACTAGCCCAGTGATCCGCTTCGGCGAGAACGAGCCGCTTCGCCTCGAATGCCAGCAGGACCTGGCACCCTTTGCCATTGCCTACCAAACCTACGGCGAACTCAACGCCGACAAATCGAATGCCATCCTGGTTTGCCACGCGCTAACTGGAGACCAGCACGTTGCGAGCGATCACCCGATCACGCACAAGCCCGGCTGGTGGACGAGCCTCGTGGGTCCCGGCAAAGCGGTCGACACCAACCGCTTCTTTGTCATCTGCGCCAACATTCTTGGCGGCTGCATGGGCTCGACCGGGCCGGCCTCCCTCAATCCAAAGACAGGCAAACCTTACGGACTGGATTTTCCGGTCATCACCATCGGCGACATGGTGGAGGCCCAGGCCCGCCTCATCGACAAGCTCGGCATCGACCAGCTTTTTTGCGTCATTGGCGGATCGATGGGGGGGATGCAGGTTTTGGAGTGGGCCGCCCGCTACAAGGAGCGCGTCTTCTCTGCCGCACCCATCGCGGCCGCAGCCTGGCATTCCTCCCAGAACATTGCATTTCACGAAGTCGGTCGGCAGGCCGTGATGGCCGATCCCAATTGGGCAGCCGGAAACTACTATGCCGCAGGCACGACGCCGAAGAACGGCCTCGCGGTCGCGCGCATGGCCGCCCACATCACCTACCTTTCTGAAGAAGCACTGCACCAGAAGTTCGGGCGCAACTTACAGGATCGGGATACCAAGACCTTCTCGTTCAACGCCGATTTTCAGGTGGAAAGCTATCTACGCTATCAGGGCTCGACATTCGTCGATCGCTTTGACGCGAACAGCTACCTCTATATCACCCGCGCGATGGACTATTTCGATCTGCGCGAGAAGCACGGCCAGGTGTTGGCTAACGCTTTTCGCGGCACGAAGACGCGCTTTTGCGTCGTGTCCTTCACATCGGATTGGCTCTACCCGACGCGCGAAAGCCGCGCGATCGTGCAGGCACTGAATGCCGTCGCCGCCAACGTCTCGTTCGTGGAGATCGACAGCGACAAGGGGCACGACGCGTTTCTGCTGGAAGAACCGACGTTCTTCAAAACCATTCGCGGGTTTCTGAATGCGGCCGCAACCAAGCGCGGGCTCGCACCCGTGCCAGAGGGGCGCTCGTGACGGACATCTCCCATACTCCCCCCGACGCATCCGCAAAATCGCCGCGTGTCGACCACCTGCTGATAGCCGAAATGGTCGAGCCGGGTTCGCGCGTGCTCGATGTCGGCTGCGGCGACGGCGAGCTGCTTCAACTGCTCGCGACGACAAAAGGCGTCGATGGCCGCGGGGTTGAAATCGACCGCGACAAAGTCAACGCCTGCGTTGCCCATGGGCTTTCGGTGATCCAGGGAGACGCCGACCACGACCTTGCCAACTATCCCGATCAAGCCTTCGACTACGCCATCCTGTCGCTCACAATCCAGGCAACCCGCCATCCCAAAACCGTGCTCGAAAACCTGCTGCGCATCGGCAGGCGCGCCATCGTCTCGTTCCCGAATTTCGGACACTGGGAGGTGCGCTCAAGGCTGCTTTTCACCGGGCGCATGCCCGAGACACGCAACCTGCCCGATTCCTGGTATTTGAGCCCGAACGCGCATCTATGCACGATCCGCGACTTTGCCAACCTCTGCGCCACGGTTGGGGCCGTCGTCGAACAAGCGGTCGCGTTCAACGCCGCTGGTCGCCGCTTGCCAATCAAATGGTCGATCTCGACCCAGAACCTGTTGGGCGAAAAAGCTGTGTTTCTCTTGAAGGGTCCGGCGCCTTAGGCGTTATTCGGCCGCTTCCGCTATCTGCCCCGACACGCGCACGATGCCCGTTCGCGGCCGACCGTTGGGCACACCGCTTTCAACCGGATTGAGGACGTTGACCTCCCGCGATTTCAGGCCACCGGCGATGGGCGCCATCAACTCTTTGCGGGCTTCAACGATAATGACGCCGGCAATTCCCAACGAAAACTTAGTTCCAAAACGCTCCAGGGCCGGCGCGACGCGGAGCGCCACACGCTTGTCGATGGGCGGAAAATACAGTGCCTCCCCCATATCCGCGGGTGTGAATATCGCGCCCGTCAACTCCGACTGGAGCTGGCCCCGGCTGTATGGAAGGCCATGGCCGAACGGTGTGACGTCCATGCGCGACCAAAGCCCCCTGCGATTGGGAACAACGAGAAGCAGCTTTCCGTCAGGCTTCAGTACGCGCCACATCTCTCGCAATAAGGAACCTGGCCGCTCCGATTGTTCGAGACAGTGGATTGCAAGAAGCCGGTCGACGGTCGAATCCGGGATCGGCCAATACCGCTCCTCGACCAGAACGGACTGACAGCGCCCGCTCGCCGGCCACACGACGGCGCCTTGCCGTGCCGGCATTAAGCAGCACAGGCGCTGCACTTCCGAGCGGAAGGAGCCAAGGTAGGGCGCAGCAAAGCCTGCCCCGACCAAAGTCTCACCGCTGACCGACTTCCAACGCGCCCGGATATGGGACGAAAGTTGCCGGCGCACCACTTGCCCAAGTGGCGTCCTATAGAAATTCCGAAGGTGTTTCGCGTCGAGTGTCATGCTTTAGGTTGTAAAATGTCCGATACCTTCGCCGTTACCCTGTACCCGATTGGCGCCGGTAGAAACAGCCGCCATGCCAAATGTCTGTGGCCGCCGCGATATCAAATTTGACACGGGGCCTCGCGACCATCAGATTCCGTCGGCCATGGTTTCTCTCGTCGTCGCCCTCATTCCCTGCCTATCCGACAATTATTGCGTCCTGCTGCATCATCCGGAATCCGGACAGACTGCGGCAATCGATGCTCCGGACGCCGAAGCTATAAAAGCAGCGCTGGCCGAGCGCGGCTGGCGCCTGACCCACATTTTCGTAACGCACCATCACAATGACCACACCGGAGGCATCAAGGCGCTAAAAGCGTTTTTCGGAGCGAGCGTCATTGGCCCCGCAGCGGAAGAGGGCCGAATCCCGGAATTGGCGGTCCCCGTGTCGCCCGCTTCAAAGCTGACGTTTGCCGGCCAGCCCGTCGAAGTCATCGAGACACCCGGCCACACCATAGGGCACGTTACGTACTATCTTCCGGAAAGCGGTATGGCATTTACCGGCGATACCCTTTTCTCGCTGGGTTGCGGCCGGATATTTGAGGGCGACGCGAAGTCGATGTGGCAGTCGTTAAGCCGCATCGCCGCGCTACCCGACGACACGGCGATATATTGTGGCCATGAATATACACTCTCCAACGGACGCTTTGCTCTTCAGGTCGAGCCTGAAAACGAAGCGTTGAAAGCGCGCATGAAAGAGGTCGAATCCCTTCGCGCCGCCGGCCGATCGACTTTGCCCACACTGCTCGGCAAGGAGAAGGCAACCAATCCATTCCTGCGCCCTCAGTCGCGCGCCATTCGCGCCCGTCTCGGACTAGAAGGCGCTGAAGACTGGCAAGTCTTCGGGCGGCTTCGCGAGCTCAAAAACAAGGCGTAAAACTGGTGACCGGCGAACCGTCATCGCTTTCGGCCGACGAAGTCATCCAGCTATTGCAACTCGCACCGCACCCCGAAGGCGGACACTATCGCGAAACCTTCCGCGATGATGAGACGGACGCCAAGAGAGCTGCCTCGACCGCCATCTACTTCCTCCTCAAGGCTGGCGAGCAATCGCATTGGCACGCGGTCGACGCCGTCGAAATCTGGCATCACTACGCTGGCGATGCCCTCCTATTGGAGATCGCCGCGCAGAATGGCTCCGTCGAAACCATCTGCCTCGGAAAAGAGCTGTCGCGGGGGGAGCGTCCACAGGCGGCCGTACCGCTTGGGTACTGGCAGCGTGCCCGCAGTCTGGGCTCCTGGACGCTTGTAGGATGCACCGTCGCACCCGGATTTTCTTTCGACGGATTTACGCTCGCCCCGCCGGATTTCGACCCATCCCGATAGCCAGGGAGTCGACCACCAGACTGACGTCGGGGCGCATAAGCAACACCCGCAGGCCAAACTCAATATTTCCACCGCCATACGCCCGCATCGAGCGCAACGCGAATGCCTCAAGGACCTTCAATCCACGGGATAATCGCGTGCGGAGGCCGCCCCGCGCCCCCCATAGCTTGCTGGCATGAAGCGACTCGTAAACAGTGCCTACGAATCAGTTCGACCGGCTTACGGGGGTTGCCGTCTATGAAACGCGTGTCCTCAGGACCCATCCTCACCACGGTGTTTGTCGACTACGACAACATCTACCTCTCGCTCAAGCGCAAGAGCGAAGAGGCCGCGAAGCGTTTTGCCCGCGAAAGCAACCACTGGATCACCGGCATTTTATCGGGTGATCTGATCACCCCTACATCACCCTACGCGGTTACGGGTGAACGCCGCGTGGTGATGAACCGCTGTTACGGAAACCCCGTGCCGCGGCGCAATGCGCACGACAATTCGACCGACATGAATTCGTTTCCGTTCGTGCGGCACCACTTCCTGCGTTCCGGCTTCGAGGTTATCGATTGCCCGCCGCTGACACAGCAATTGAAGAACTCCGCCGATATCCGCATCGTGATGGACATCCGCGATATACTCAATCACGACACGCACTTCGACGAATTCATCATTCTGTCGGGCGATGCCGATTTCACCCCCGTGCTTCATCGACTGCGCGCCCACGCACGCCACACCGTCGTCTTCGCTAACGACCATACCGCGCAGCCCTACACCGCCATCAGCGACGGCGAGATCCGCGAATCGAGCCTTATCGCGATGCTGCTGAACGGCCGCTCTATCTCGGCCGACCCTGCGCCGCGCGAGATCGCCGGTCCGGGCCCGCAGCAGATCGTCGACATCGACGCCGCGCGTCGGGCCATCGTGTCCGAGGTCGTCGGAATCATTCGCACCTCACCGCAGCCCGTGCCGCTCGAAACACTCGCCGATCGCGCCGTCCGCATGGTGGGCCGCGAACGAACGGTTGGCACCAACTGGGGCGGCTTCGGCACCTTCCGAGATCTGCTGCTGTCCGATCTTCCCGACGACATCCATCTGAGCGATACGCCACCCTACATGGCGTTCGACGCCAACCGGCACATTTCCTCAACCGGCCTCATCGCGCCGCAGACACCGCAAGCGCCGCCGCAGCCTGCTATCGAGCAGCGTCGTCCCGAGCCCGCGCCGCGCTTCGCACCCGAACCACAGCAAGCGTTCGCGCCGCAAACGCAGGAGAAGTTTGTCGCTCCAGCACAGCCTCTGCAGCAGCAGCCGGCCCCGCAGCAGCCCATGGCGCAGCAGGCTCCTTCGCAGCGCTCGTTCCAGCCGGCGCCGCCGCCGCGGCCATCCTTCGATATGCGCGTTCCACCGCCCGCGGCCGATACCCGGCCTGTCGCGCGTCAGCCGGATATGACTGCCTACGCCTCCGCGCCTCCGCAAACGGAGCCCGCTCGTCCGCCTCAGCAAGCGCCTTATCAACCGGAAACGCGTCGTGAGGCACCTCGCGGGCAAATGCCGGTGCCCAGCGCGCCTGCACCCGCACCCACCGCCCCGCGTTCAGCCGAGCAGGCGACCCAGATCCAGCAGTCGATCGCGCGCATTCACGAAGCCTGCCAGGCTCCCGCTCTCGCACCGGCCGAATACCGCGTGCTGTTCGACGTGATGGCGCAGGAGATCTCTGCCAACGGGCTGCAGGGTTCGCAGACGTTAGCCAACATCACGCAGAGGACGCGCGAGTTCGGCCTCGATCTGAAGCGCGACGATCTTCGCTTCATCCTGGAAGTCGTCAGCGAGAGCGACCCGTGGTTCGAACAGGGTGCGTCGGCAAATCTTTTTGCAAGCCGCTTCCGAAACTTCGTGGTTGCGCGCTGCCGCAGCCAGGGGTTGAGCCTATCTGCTGATGAACTGGACCTGATCGAAGCGTGGTTTGCGGCTCCGCAGCCTCAACAGGCCCGTGCTCCTAACTATGGCCGCACAGCGCCTCCTGTCTCGGGACAGCCGCCAGTCGCCCCAAGCAACCCGCCCTCGGACCGCTGGTGGGGCAGCCTTGAGGAAGGCCGCCAGCATATGGCCGAGCAGCGCGGGCAGAACTACCCCGGCGATGCTCAGGACGATGAGTTCCCACGCATCGTTCGAAGCCGCTTGCGCGGCTAGTCTCCCACATCTCTCCCGACCAATTCGCCCCGGCTCGTCCGGGGCGTTTTTGTTTGACCCGACAATAGCTTGAGCTCGGCAACGAGACCGCGAAGCTGGTCCAGTGCCGGGCCGGGCCCGCTCCGTTGCCATGCGGGCATCATTGCGGCGACGGAAAAGAAAGCGTCCAAGTGTTCTCCTTGCGGACGCGGAGTTCATCTAACGGGCATTGAGCGATTTTTGTCCGCAGTGCGTTCTCTTGGGCTTGCTTATTTGGGGGAAACTGAACTTGCCAAAAATGCTCGTCACTAAGGGCCGCCCCGCGCTTGCGTTCGCGGCCCTGGCATTGCTCGCAACGCATTTTGCGCCTCCCGCAGCGCTCGCCCAACGGGCCCGCGACAGGACTGACCTCGCGCCCGCGGTGACGCTGACCAAACCCACGAAATCGCGCGTCAACGAACGCGTGGCCGCTGTCGGTTCGGCGCGCGCCCGCCAGCAGATAACGCTGACGACCCGCGTTGCCGGCGTCATCAAGGACGTCTCATTCGTGGGAGGGGAGATCGTCGAAGCCGGCCACCCACTTGTGAAACTGGACTCCGAGCCCGAAGCAATCGCTGTCGAGACGGCGGAAGCCCAGCGCCTGCAGGCTGCCGACACAGTGGAACGCTACAAGCAGCTGAACGACGGTACCGTCACGCGGGTCGCACGCGCCGAGGCTGACACGGCGCTAAAAGTTGCCGATGCCGCTTTGAGAAAATCGCGCGACGAGCTTGACCGCCTGACGATCAAGGCGCCGTTCCGCGGGATCATGGGCATCTCTAACCTTGAGGCCGGAGATTACCTCGCGATCGGCAACCCAATCGCGACCATCGACGACCGCTCAACGCTGCTGATCGAATTCACCGTACCTGAAGCCGTGGCTTCGTCGATGAAAATTGGTCTCCCCGTCCGCGCCAACCTGATCACGCGGTCTGGCGAAGTTCACAACGGCACGATCGAGGCTGTCGGAACACGCATCGATCCCGTGACGCGCACACTTGTCATACGCGCGGAGATTCCAAACGAGGATTACAAACTGATCCCCGGATCGACGTTCTCTGTCTCGATCCAGCTTCCGGGCCAGGAGGCGGCTGTTGTTCCCGCGCTCGCGATCCAGTGGGATCGCCAGGGCGCATTCGTATGGCGCATGAAGCCGGACAATACGGTGGAACGCGTCGACATCGCGATCATCAGCCGTACCGGCGACCGCGTCTACGTCGACGCTGACCTCAAGGAAACCGATCAAATCGTTCATGAAGGGGGAGGTTCGCTCAACCCCGGCCAGACCGTCAGACCTCAAAATACCTGACGACCACGACAGCCGCCGACAGGGAGCGCACCGATGAACGAACGTGACGAACGGCGAACGGGCGAGCCGCGCGACGGCGGATGGATCGGCATATTCGTACGCCGCCCGATCCTGGCCATCGTCCTCAATCTGCTGATTATCATCACCGGATTTGCAGCTTACCAGGGGATCGAGGTCCGCGAACTGCCGGACGTCGACCGGCCCGTCGTATCGGTGCGAGCGAGTTACCCCGGCGCGACGCCCGAAAGCATGGACGCCCAGATTACCGCGATCATCGAAGGCGCGGTCTCTCGCGTGCAGGGCGTGAGCAGCATCTCATCGAACTCGTCGTATGGATCGAGCCGCGTCACGATAGAATTTTCTAGCAATACCAACCTCGACGCTGCGTCGATGGACGTGCGCGACGCGGTCGCCAGCATCGCCAACCAGCTTCCCAAGGACATGGAAGACGAGCCGCGCGTCGTCAAAGCTGATTCCGATGCGTCGCCGATCATTCAAATGTCGGTGTCGTCCGGAAAGCTTTCGGAAGGCGAGCTGACTGACCTTGTCGAAAACGTCATTGAGGACCGCCTCGCGGCGGTCGAAGGCGTCGCTGCTGCCAATTCCTATGGCCTGCGCGACAAGATCATCGAGGTGCGCGTCAATCAGGTGGCACTCGCGGCCCGCGGACTGGGCCTGGGTGACCTGATCACGGCCATCGGAAAAGGGTCTCTGACGACACCGGCCGGCGCCCTTGAAAACGCAACCCAGCAACTCCTCGTGCGCGCCGAAGCCCCCGTCTCCACGCCAGAGGATGTCGGCAACCTTGAAATCAATGCGCAGACCAAGGTGCACGACGTCGCGTTCGTCCGCTGGGCTTTCCAGGAAGCGACCGCCATGACCCGGCTGGACGGAACAACCGCCGTCGGCGTCGAGATCATCCGCCAGGCGCAGGCCAACACCATCGACATCTCGAATGGCGTCCGCGCGGCAGTGGAAGAGCTGCGCAAATCACTGCTTGACGGCGTCCAAATTTCGATCACGTCCGATGACGCAATCTACATTCGCGAATCGGTTCGCGAAGTCATCATCAGCCTGCTGCTCGCCGTCGGCACCCGCCGACAGACCAACGGCCGACGCGTGCGCGCGACGGTCGCGCCCGCAATTTCCATCCCCGTATCGCTGATCGGTACGCTGGCCGCGATCTGGCTTGCCGGGTTCTCAATCAACATCCTTACGCTCCTGGCGCTCGTGGTCGCGACCGGTCTCGTGGTCGATGACGCCATCGTGGTGGTCGAGAATATCGCGCGCCACCGCGCCATGGGCATCGGTCCGCGCGCCGCCGCCGTGATCGGCACGAAGGAAATCGTGTTTGCGGTGCTATCGACGACCGCAACACTCGCCGCCGTCTTTATTCCGGTGTCATTCATGCCGGGCGTTGTCGGAAACCTTTTCTCGGAATTCGGGTTCGTCCTCGCATTTGCCGTCACGATCTCGTCGCTCGTGGCACTGACCGTTTGCCCGATGCTGGCCGCGCGCCTCGGCACCGGCGAAGGTGCGCATGATCGGCCTGCTGGCTTACTTGGCCGTATCGGCGACCTCTTGGCGCGCCTCTACATGGGCATCGTCGAGATTTGCCTGCGACTGCGGTGGCTGGTCGTACTCCTCTGCCTGGCGTTCGCGGCACTCGGCGGGCTCGCATTCGCTTCGCTCAGGCAAGAGATCACGCCAACGGAAGACAGGGGCGTCATCCAGATACGGCTCAATGCCCAGCAGGGCGTCAATCTCGACTACATGTCGAGGCTGACCGAACGCGTCGAGTCGGTTTTGGCGCCCTATCGTGCCGCAGGCGAGGTTACGGGCGTACTGAGTTCCATCGGCAATGGCGGCGCCAACCGCGCCCTTATCGTCGCCGCACTCGCGCCGTGGGGCGAACGTGCCCGCTCACAGCAGCAAATCCAATCAGAGCTGCAGAAGAAGCTCTCCGACATCGCTGGACTGCGCGTTTCCATGGGCGGCTCCAACAGCCTGGGAATTCGCGGTGGCGGCCAGGGCCTGCGTTTCGCCGTCTCAGGCCCGAGTTACGACAAACTCGCAGATACGGCAGCCAAGCTTGTCGAGAAGCTCCAGCAGTTGCCCGAGTTCCGCAACGTTCGGACCGAATATGAAACGACACAACCGCAACTCTCGGTCCGGATCGACCGCGAGGCCGCCACCAAGCTCGGCGTTCCGATCGATACGATCACGAGCCTGATCAACGCGATGATCGACTATCAGAAAGCCGCTGACCTTTTCATCCAGGACGAAATCATTGAGGTCCAGGTCAAGGCCGGAGGCAGGCCGATCGACGACCCCCAAGATCTGCGCAATTTGTTCGTGAAGACCAATGACGGAAAGTTCGTCACTCTGTCATCGCTCGTCTCCATAGACGAGGTTGCCGTTGCTCCCAGCCTCAGCCGCGAGGATCGGCAGCGTTCGGTCGTGATAACGGCAGGCCTCAGCGACGGCGTCGTCCTTGGAGAGGCAGCTCAGCTCATGCGCGCGCAAGCCGCAAACACGCTTGAACCAAACATGTCCATCACCCTGCTCGGCGAAGCAAAGACACTTGCCGAGACCACGCAAAGCACGGCGATCGTGTTCGTCATCGCTCTGCTGATCGTGTTCCTGGTGCTCGCCGCGCAGTTTGAGAGCATCATGAGCGCACTCGTCATCATATTCACCGTGCCCTTCGGCCTTGCGGCCGCCGCGCTCGCAATAAAGCTCACCGGCGGCACACTGAACGTCTACAGCCTGATCGGCCTCGTCCTGCTGGTCGGCGTCATGGCCAAGAATGGCATTCTGATCGTTGAGTTTGCCAACATCCGACGCGATGAGGGCGACGACGTCGATACCGCCATACGTGAAGCGGCAAGCACCCGCTTGCGTCCCGTCATGATGACGATGGCGGCGGCCGTTCTCGGCGCCCTTCCCCTGATATTCGCGCACGGCGCAGGTGCTGAATCACGCCTCGCACTCGGCTGGGTCATCATTGGCGGACTCGGATTTGCGACAATTTTCACGCTTTTCCTCATACCTATCGCGTATCGGATCATGGCCCCGTTCTCGAAGCCGCGCGTGGCCGAGGCACGCAAGCTTATCGAAGAGTTGGATGCAGCCGAGCGCGTCCGGACCCCGTCAACGTCCGCTGGCGCTCCTTCTTGATCGTGACCCGGTATGGCATTAGCGTCCCCCGCCGGGCGGCAAGGGTGGTACAAATGTATCTGACAACAGCGATCTTCTTCACGATTTTGGCTGTCGCGATGGGCCTGGTCGGCGCGCTTGGAAAAGTCGCGCTCGCCGTTACGAACCCGATAGTCTTCGCACTCGCATTTCTTGGCTGCACGCTCGCGGCTATCTCGTTTTTCATGCGCCATATGCGCAGCCAAATCGCGATCCGCGCCCCCGGCCCAATGTCCCAAACGCAGGACGGCTCGGCGAAGTTCTGGACCTGGCTTTCGCGAATTTCGTCCGTTGTCGGCCTGCTCGCCGGCGTTTTGAGTTTCGGCAAGCAGATCTACGAAATCTTTCTGGGCGGCTGAAGCGCCGGAATTTCGCACCCCGACCCGGCCAAACGAAAAGCGCGCGATAGGTTTCCCATCGCGCGCTCACCAACCTAAAGGCTGCTGTTAGGCTAGGTACTGGCCGCCGTTGGCGGTGATGGTCGACCCCGTAATAAAGCCCGCATCGTCGGACGCGAGAAACACAACGCAGCGCGCGATTTCGCTCGGCTCGCCCAGACGCCCGACCGGGATCTGCGGCAGGATCGACTTCTCAAGCACCTCCTGCGGCACCGCCTTCACCATTTCCGTCCCGATGTAACCGGGGCAGATCACGTTGACGGTGATGCCCGCGCGTGCGCCTTCCTGAGCCAAAGCCTTGGTGAAGCCGATATCGCCGGCTTTCGAGGCTGAATAGTTCACCTGGCCCATCTGGCCTTTCTGACCGTTGATGGAGGAGATGTTGATGACGCGGCCAAACTTGCGGCTGCGCATGCCTTCCCATACCGGCCGCGTAACATTGAAGAGGCCGTTGAGATTGGTCCCGATTACCTCGTCCCAATGCTGCTTCGTCATTTTGTGGAACATCGTATCGCGTGTAATGCCGGCGTTGTTCACCAGAACATCGACTGGGCCCAGATCCTTTTCGACCTGCTTCACCGCTTTTTCGCTCGCCTCATAGCTCGCAACGTCGAACTTGTAGACCGGGATTCCTGTATCGACCTGAAAGGCCTGCGCGGCAGCATCGTTGCCGGCATAGCTCGCCGCAACGCGATAACCGGCGCTCTTCAACGCGACCGAAATAGCGTGTCCAATACCGCGCGTGCCACCGGTAACGAGGGCAACTCGTGCCATGTCTTTCTCCCTTGGAGTTTCTTGTGTTGAAATGATCGAGTGCGTGAAAAAAGGGCCGGCGCGCTAGCACGCCGGCCCGTGAATTTGTCTACCCGCGTTAATCGCGAGCGACGCAGAGCGCGACACCCATGCCGCCGCCGATGCACAGCGTGGCAAGACCCTTCTTCGCGTCGCGACGCTTCATCTCGTAAAGGAGCGTATTGAGGACGCGAGCACCCGACGCGCCGATTGGATGACCGATGGCGATGGCGCCACCGTTGACGTTCACCTTGTCGGTATCCCAGCCAAGACCCTTGTTCACGGAAATAGCCTGCGCCGCGAAGGCCTCGTTCGCCTCGATCAGATCGAGATCGCCGATCTTCCAGCCGGCCTTCTCGAGCGCCTTCTTCGAAGCCGAAATCGGGCCGGTACCCATGATCGACGGATCAACGCCGGTCGTCGCCCAGGACACGATGCGCGCGAGCGGGGTAATGCCGCGCTTTTTTGCTTCCTCGGCCGTCATCAGCACGACGACCGCAGCACCGTCATTGAGGCCCGAAGCGTTCGCGGCCGTGACTGTACCCTCCTTGGGGTCGAAGGCGGGTCGCAGCTTCGCAATCGATTCGAGCGTTACGCCGTCCTTGATGTACTCGTCTGTATCAACGACGACATCGCCCTTCTTGCCCTTGATCGTGACAGGCGCGATCTCGTCCTTGAACTTGCCCGCCTTCTTCGCGGCCTCCGCCTTGTTTTGCGAAGCAACCGCGAATTTGTCCTGCTCTTCGCGGGTGATCTGCCACTGGCGCGCGATGTTCTCGGCAGTCGTGCCCATGTGATAGTTGTTGAACGCGTCCCAGAGACCGTCCTTCACCATCGTATCGACGAACTTGACGTCGCCCATCTTGGTACCGTCGCGCATATGCGCGGCGTGTGCCGACTGGCTCATGCTTTCCTGACCGCCTGCGACGACAATATTGGCATCACCACTCGCGATCTGCTGTAGGCCAAGCGCAACGGCGCGAAGACCCGAACCACAAATCTGGTTGATGCCCCAAGCAGGCGCGTCGACCGGAATTCCGGCGGCAACCGAAGCCTGCCTTGCCGGACCCTGACCTTGAGCAGCGGTCAAAACCTGTCCGAGAATGACTTCCGACACATCGCCCGGCGCAATTCCGGCGCGCTCGATCGCCGCTTTGATAGCCACCGCGCCGAGCTTGTGCGCCGGCAGGCTCGCGAGCGAACCATTGAACGAACCCACCGGGGTCCGAGCGGCACTGGCAATGACAATCGTCGATGCGTCTTGGCTCATATGGGGGGCCCTCCCTGGGCACAGCGTTTGGTTAGCTTTCTTTGGGCGCGATTGACCGGAGATCCGCAAGGCTTTTGGCGTCGATTAAGCGGCAAAAACTCGTGCGGGATTCACTTTGCAGCGCGCGCCTACTTTGAGCAATTGCGACCTGTTGCCAACCTGCCCAGTTGGATCGCAAGGTTACTGCCCGAAAGGGCGACAGAAACGTCTGGCATCGGTGGCCACCGGTGTGTTACGCTGCCGCAGTGCAGCAACCGTCGCCAGAAGAGAAAAGCACAGCGATGCTGAGCAACGCCGAACCCCAGGCCCCCAAACGTGAGGCCGTGGTTGTAAAAAAGTACGCCAACCGCAGGCTCTACAATACCGAGACGAGCACCTACGTCACGCTTGATGACTTGGCCAAAATGGTGCGGGGTGACAGAGACTTCGTGGTCTACGACGCCAAGAACGGCGACGACCTGACACACGCCGTCCTCACACAGATCATCGTCGAGCAGGAAAGCCGGGAGGGCGGTCAGGCGCTCCTTCCAATTCCTTTCTTGCGGCAGCTCATTCGCTTCTACGACGACAGCATTGCTCGCATGGTACCGAGCTACCTTCAGTTCAGCCTTGAGCATCTCGCCAAGGAGCAGGCGCGATTCCGAGAGCAGTTCGCTTCCGCGTTTACGAACCCCGCCGCTGCGTTCGATTTCTATCAGCAGCAAGCGCGCCAGAACATGGCCATGTTCGAGCAGGCCATGTCGATGTGGGCATCGTTTGGAGCCGCGGCTCGGGCCAAAGAGGCACCGGGAACCGCCGAAGCTGGCGAAGAAAACAAAGCCGGCAAGGACGAACTGAACGACTTGAAGGCTCAGTTGTCCGCGATGCAGCAGAAAATCGAGAAGCTATCCCAGTCACGCTCGTAATGCATACTTGAGCGCAGGATTTTCTAGGCGGCCTCTCCTATGTCTGCCGCGTCGATTGGCATGCCAAAATAGTAGCCCTGTAGATAGGTGATGCCGGCCGCGACCAAGTGATCGACCGAGCGCGCGTCACCGACCCACTCCGCGACCGTCTCGAGATTGAACTTCTGGGCCAGTTCGATCATCGTCTTGACGAAAATCTGATCGGTCGTGTCGCTCGTCAGATTTCGAACGAAGGCGCCGTCGATTTTGACCATATCAACGTTGAGCATTTTGAGATGCTTGAACGATGTATAGCCGGCGCCGAAGTCGTCTATCGCAACGCGGCAACCAAGCTCTTTCAACGTATCGACGAAGCTAATCGACTGGTCGAGATCCTGAATAGCGGCTGTCTCGGTGATTTCTACAATAAGCCGATGCAGGATGTCGGCCCGCCCCTCGGTCAGCCTCTGTAACGCGACCAACCATTCGCGATCGGAGCATGTCAGGCCGGACACGTTGATCGAAAGCTTTAGCCACTCGTGCTGTTTCAGTAGGTCGATAGCCAGTTCCAGCGTCCGCCTGTCGACAAGGCGGGCAAGACCCAGTTGCTCCGCAATCGGAATAAATTCGCCAGCCGAGACGAGAGCTCCATCCTTACGCTCCATCCGCAGAAGGCCCTCGTAGATTTCCGGTCGTGCCGATGTCGCTCCGATGAGGGGCTGCAGCACAAGCCGCATACGCCGGTCGTCGATTGCCGTAATGACGCTGTCGGCGATCGCCTTGTTACGCGTTCGCTCGAGTTCCGCGCCCGTGCTTGCCTCGTAGGGGACATAGCAATCGAATTGCCGTGACTTGGCTTTTTCGAGCGCCCGCAACGCCATGTTCAACGCTTCCGGCACCGAGGCGACCTGCGTTGGCATGACGACTCCGCCGATCGAAACCGTCGCGGAAAGCTGGCACGTTTCGGTTCTTATGATGCCGTCACGCACGACCTTAATGAAATCTTCCGCCAGGATGCGGAGCGCGGCCGGATCACAGCCCCGAACGACGACGCCAAATTTGTTTGAAGAATAGCGCCCGATAACATCGCCGCTTCGCAGCTTGCTCTTCAGCCGCCGCGCAACCGACGCCAGCACTTCATCGCCGACCGCATGTCCGAACGTGTCATTGATGACCGCGAGATTTTTGACGGCGATCATCAACAGCCCGCACGGCTGGCGCTTTTGTACGGAACGCGCCAGAACTGCCGAAATCGCGTCCGTAAGCCGGGCTCTATTGAGCTGGCCGGTGAGTTCATCGACCTCAGAACGGAAGATGCTCCGCTGTTCGCGAAGGTAGCTTTCGGTAAGAACGCGGATTACGCCCCTTGCGCGTGCCGGACGGCCTTCCATGTCTGGCCACCAGCGCCCGTGATCTTCTACGTCGAGGCCAGCCACTCCACCAGAATAGAGCCGGTAATGCATGCGATATGGAATTCCGCGCGCGCCGTCGGCTGAATTGCGCGCCAGCATTGCCTTTGCGCGCACCTGAACGTGTTCTGGCGCGATTAGCGCCTGGTATGCGGCGCCAGTCGCGATCCGTGACGGGTCATCGACCCCAAGAATTGCAAAGGCGTTGCTTTCCCATTCCAGTCGGTCAGTCGCCAGATCCCAAACATAGGCTGTCTCATCGACGGACGAGAGAATACCGACGAGATCGAGGCCTTCGGTTTCACTCGGTGTTCTGTCGCCGAGCGCTTGGCGCTGAAGCGGCGCGCCACCAGAAGCGCTTGTTGCCTCTTCCCACCGGCCCTGATGCGTGTCGCGCCCCACTGTCCAAACCCCACGCCGCGCCACGCGATCGTACGCCGCGCGCTAAACGCGGCGCCGGCTCCAGCCGCCGAGGCTAAGCACAATTCCCTAACAAGACCTGAATATGCGACGCAAAGCGGCAAACGAAAGCGGCCGACTTTCGCCGGCCGCGACACATTCGTTTTGGGTTTGGTACCTGGCGTACCTTTACTGATCAGCACCGATGCTGAGGTCGCGGCGGGCAACTCTGATGCCGATCGTGTAACCCGCTATCACGTCGATAAGTGACGCCACCAAAATGAGGAAAAAGGTTGAGGTCGCCGCCTGGGGCACCATCAGGAACTCTGCGCCGAGCGCGATAAAGACCACCATCGACAATGCGTGATCAATCAGCGTCGAGGTGGACGTGAACGTCGATTTGACGATTTCGATGAACAGCAGAATGAGCGTGATCATCAGCAGGAGGTCAGACCACGTAAAAATCCAGACACCACCACTGAGAAGCCGGACGTTGAAGATTTCCTTGCTCAATCCCTCAACACCCATCGACATGACGAGAAGGTTGTAGAGGATAAAGGCGATGACCAGCAGCGGTATGGCTCTGAGCGACATGAGATTCTACTCCGGTGCGGACGCGGCGTTTGTACCGCAAGCGACGCCCTTTTGGCATGGCAGTTAAGCTTTGCCAAGCAAGCCGCCGGGCACGGCAAAATTTGGACCGGGTGCGCTGCCACCCGGCCATAGACGCTCGTTGGTGCGACTTGAGTGCTAGGCGTCCAGCTTCGACGGCAGAATCTGACGGCCGCGATACTTACCCGATTTGAGATCGATGTGGTGCGGGCGACGACGCTCGCCGCTGTCTTTGTCCTCGACGTAGGCCGGCGCCTTAAGCGCGTCGTGTGCGCGCCGTTGCCCCCGCTTCATCGGCGAAACTTTCTTGCGCGGAACTGCCATGTCACCTGCTCCGGTTGCGGCACCTGCGGCAACGGCCACATCCTCCGCCGGAGGGCGGCCCGAAGCGCCAAGGTGCTCAAGATTTCGTCGCCCCCAGGAACGCCGAAAGCGGCAAACAGAGGCATGGGAGCCGGCTTATACGCGCAAAACCACGGAAGCGCCAGCCCGGTTTTGCACCTCGCCCAGCCGCGACAATCAGTTCCGCCTTTGAGGCAAAACACAGGAAATTTGGGCCGAAGAAGCGGCGCGCATGCGCCTTTGGATACTGGCCGCAAGCCGTAGCGTCATCGGCCCAGGCGCACCCGCATCCCTCCGGATGGGGTTCGGCAATGCAACCGCAAGGCGTGCCGCCTCCCGTTCCGAAAGGCGGCTCGCCGGCTTGTCGAAGTGGTAACGGGAAGCCGCCTCGACCCCGAATATGCCCGGCCCCCATTCGGCGACGTTAAGGTACACCTCCATGATCCGCCATTTCGGCCAGACCATCTCCATCAGGTAGGTCAGCGGCACCTCGATTGCCTTGCGCACGTAGCTCTTCGACGGCCACAGGTAGAGGTTCTTTACGACCTGCATGGAAATCGTGCTTGCGCCGCGCGGTACGCCATCGCCGGCGCTCTCAATCGCGTCTTGAATGGCGTCGTAGTCAATACCGTAGTGTTCGCAGAACCGTCCGTCTTCGCTGACGAGCACCGCCCGGACCACCTGCGGAGAAATGTCTTCTAAGGGAATCCATTCCTGCGTGATCGACTGGCCTGTCAAAAACTGTGTCGCCATGAGCGTGGAGAACGGCGGATCGACAAAGCGGTACGCGAAAATCAAAAGGACAACGAGCGCCAACCAGCCCGCCACGGCGAGCGCGATCAGTTTGAACCCACGCCAAAGGTAAGAAAGTAAGCTCCTTTGTGCCTCGCGAGGCGCAAGTGCGCCCGCCTCAGGAATTGCAAGCGCGGGCGATAACGCCAGATCCGGCGCGCGCATCAGGCTCATGTCCATCGCACGCGGCGGCGACGCTTGCATGATTGTCACTGTCGCCGGCTCATGCCTCGCGACAGTCGAGGCCGGCACGGGTATCGGCACTGTCACAATTGCTAGGGTCGGTGGCGGCGGTGGCGACGGCGCCGTCGGCGGCGGCGGATAGCTCAAAGCCGAGATCGCCTCTGCCCGGAATGGTGCCGGTTGGATGCTTGGGCGAGCGATCACCTGCGGAGGTACACGCGAGACCGGCGGCAACGTGGCCACCACCGAAGGTTTGAGGTGGACGCGGCGCGGTTCGCTCTGAAGGGATTCGCGCGCCTCGTCTGAGGTCGACCATGGGCTGACCGGAGAGTCCGATACGGCATCGGCCTTCTCTCGATCATGGTAGTGCCTCGCCGCAAGCGGCAGAGGCGGCTTGAGCGCAACATCTACGGGCGCGCCAGCCGAATAGGCTGACGCTGAAAGAGGCAGGGGAACGGTGAACGCCATTGGCATGCGTGCGAAGCGTGTTATGTCGTCGGCGCGATCCATGCTTGCTTGCGACCGGCGAATGATGTTGGGCCCTGGCGGGCATTTACCCATAAAGCACGCGCGAGCGGGACCGGTATTTCGGGCGAGGTTAAGGCAATGTCGGCGACCGTTGTCCAGCAAGCCGATGCCGCAGCTGAGCTGGAGCTTTATCTTGACGGTCTGATGGCGCGTGAAGCCAAGCGCGGTGCGCCGGACCGGCTGGTGGCGGCCATGCGCCACGCTGTTCTTGGTGGCGGCAAGCGCTTCCGGCCGCAACTTGTCGTTAACACAGCATTTTTATTCGGCGTGCCATCCACCCGTGCGCTACCAGCCGCCGCCGCAATCGAGTTCATCCACTGCTATTCCTTGGTCCACGACGATCTGCCGTCGATGGACAACGACGACATGCGTCGCGGACAGCCAACAGTGTGGAAGGCCTTCGACGAATGGACCGCAATTCTCGCCGGTGACGCCCTGCAGGCCCTTGCCTTCGAGCTATTGGCCGCGCCCGAATGCCACGAAAGTTCGAGTGTGAGGTCGTCACTTGTGGTGGCGCTCGCTACGGCTTCCGGAGCCTCCGGCATGGTCGGCGGACAGGTGCTCGACCTTGAGGCCGAAAAGAACGCCTTGTCACGTAATGCCGAGCACATCATGCGCCTGCAGGTCATGAAAACCGGACGCCTAATCAAAGCGGCATGCGAGATGGGCGCAATCCTCGGCGAGGCCGTAGAGAGCGAGCGTAAAGCTCTTGCCGTGTTCGGCGATCGCCTCGGCTATGCCTTCCAGATCAGCGACGATCTCCTCGATGCGGAAGGCTGCGCGGAAACCGTCGGCAAGGCCACCGGCAAAGATGCCGCTGCGGGAAAAGCGACATTGGTCGCACTCCTCGGTCGCGACGGCGCGCGCCGCCAATTGGACGCGTCGATCGACGAGGCCGTTGCCGCGCTCGAATCCTTTGGTGGTCGCGCCGAGAATCTCATCGCCGCCGCCCGCCTAATGGGACGACGGACGCACTAGCGCCGCGCGGTCAGACCGCGCTTCTCGGACAATCAGGATGCCGCGCGCTGCCCGGTCCCAAATCGCCGCTCGATGTAGTCTTCGACGATTGTCTTGAACTCGTCTGCGATATTTGGGCCGCGCAGGACAAGCGCCTTCTTGCCGTCGATGAACACCGGCGCCGCCGGCTGCTCACCGGTGCCGGGAAGTGAAATCCCGACATCCGCGTGCTTGCTTTCGCCCGGCCCGTTCACGATGCAGCCCATGACGGCGAAGTTCAAAGTTTCGACGCCCGGATAGCGCTCTTTCCACTCGGGCATCTTGTCCCGGATCATGTCTTGGACGTCGCGTGCAAGCTCTTGGAATACCGTCGACGTCGTCCGCCCGCATCCCGGACATGCAGCCACGACAGGCACGAACGAACGAAGACCCATGGTCTGCAGCAGTTCCTGCGCCGCGCGAACCTCCTGGCTGCGATCTCCGCCGGGCTCCGGCGTCAGTGAGAAGCGAATCGTATCACCGATACCCTGCTGCAGCAGAATACCGATCGCCGCCGACGACGCGACGATACCTTTCGAGCCCATGCCCGCTTCTGTGAGCCCAAGATGAAGCGCATAACGACTGCGTTCAGCAAGCATTGTGTAGACCGCGATAAGGTCCTGCACCGATGAAACCTTACCCGACACGATGATCTGGTCTGCGCCGAGCCCCAATTCCTCCGCGCGCGCCGCAGACAGCAGTGCCGAGCGCACCATGGCTTCATGCATCACTTGACGCGCGGACAACGGTGCGGCCGCAGACGCATTCTCGTCCATCAGCGCGGTAAGAAGTTCGGCGTCCAGCGAACCCCAGTTGACCCCGATCCGCACCGGTTTGCGATAGCGCAGCGCCAAATCGATAATGGCCGAGAATTGCCGGTCCTTCTTGTCCTTGAAGCCGACATTGCCGGGATTGATGCGGTACTTGTCGAGCGCTTCGGCGCAAGCCGGGTTTTCGCCCAGGAGCTTATGACCGATGTAATGAAAGTCGCCGATGATCGGCACCGTGACGCCGCGTTTGCACAACGCATCGCGAATATGCGGAACCGCCTTCGCCGCTTCGTCGCGATCGACCGTGATGCGAACCAACTCGGATCCGGCGCGCGCCAGGTCGGCGACCTGCTTGACCGTCTGATCGATGTCAGCCGTGTCAGTGTTTGTCATCGACTGGACGACGACCGGCGCTCCGCCCCCCACCAGGACGCCCCCGACGTTAACGGCTATCGTCTGATGCCGTGGCAGAATGCCGGTTTGGGCGCGGACGTTCATCGTGTTCGGTTCCGATCGGTGCAGCGGCCCTTGATGTTATCCGGTCTGGCGGCCACGAGCCAATATCGAGATCAGCGCAATTGCGCACATGGCAAGCACGATGCTGGCGCCGCCCGGCGCATCGCTACTGAGCGACAAGACAATGCCCGCAAAGACACCCGCAATGGCGATCACCGCTGCAAGGATGGCCATCATGGCCGGTGTCGCAGCGTAGGGCCGCGCCGCAACCGCCGGTACGATCAGGAACGCCATGACGAGCAGAATGCCCACGATTTTCATTGCAACCGCGATAACCACGGCCAGCAGCACGTTAAAGAGCAGTCTTGGAAGCCGGGGATCTATCCCCTCTGCCGTTGCCAGATCCTCGTGCAGCGACAGCCTGACAAGCGGCGTCCACAGGGCCACCGTCGCCCCCAAAACAAGCGCCCCGCCACCATATATCCACCAAAGGTCGCGAGCGGACACCGCGAAAATGTCGCCGAACAGAAAACTCATAAGGTCGATCGACGGCCCCTTTATGAGCGCGACCGTCACGACCCCGAGCGCCAGAAGCCCGTGGTGCATAAGCCCCAGAACGGAATCTAGCGCGATCAGCTTCTGCTGTCCGAACGCCACGATCAGTGACGCGGCCGCCAAGGCCGCCACAATGACGGCTGCCGTCATATCCACGTGCAGCGCCAGACCGAGCGCCACACCGAGCAGGCTGGCCTGGGCGAGCGTTTCGCCGACGTACGCCATCCGACGCCAGACGACCACACAGCCTAGCGGCGCCGCCACAACCGCAAACCCCCCGCGCGCCGCCACCGCCACACAC
>CADECN010000009.1:0-12111 GCA_902825785.1 uncultured Hyphomicrobium sp.
ACCGGCGCCGGAGGCAGCGCCTGCACCGGCCGCTGCTCCTGCTGCCGAAGCGCCCACTGAACAGAAGACGGCCGAGGCCGCGCCCGCCGCGGCACCCGCCGCCGACGCAGCACCTGCCGGTGACTTGACCGAAGGCGGCGTCGCGAAAAACCCTATCAACGACTACGCCAAGACACTGCCTGACATCGAGTGGAAGGACGGTCGCTACCGCGTGAAGGAGACGGGGTCTCCGTTTCCGGTCGTTACGAGCGACTTTCAGGTGGACTGGGGCACCTGGGAGGGTTTCCGCCGCTACCACGATGCTTGTCACGTCTGCCACGGCCCGAACGCTCTGGGCAGCACCTTCGCACCGTCTCTCGGCGAATCTCTGAAGACGATGGACTATGAGACGTTTTTCGGCATCGTCGTCGGCGGCAAGCGCGAGAACAGGGGCGGCACGGAATTCGTTATGCCCGCGTTCGGCGAGGACAAGAATATCATGTGCTACCTCGACGACATCTACACCTACATCAAGGCCCGTTCGCTCAACATGGAAGGCAAGGGCGGTATGCCGCCTGGCCGCCCGGCAGGTCGCGAGGACAAGTCGCCTGCGGCCAAGACGAGGGTCAACGAGTGCGAGGCCGGCTAACGCAAATGTGACGCCCCTTGATCGACATCTGCTCAACCGAGGGCTCATGTCTGACGTAATCTAGGGACGATCTGTGAAACGGGGGGCGGCCGTGGATACGGCTGTCCCCTATCGCATTTTAGGATGTCGTCCCAACAAACTTAAACAAGGCAAGCAACGTGAAAAAGCGCAATCACCAATCATTCATGGCACGCGCTGCCCTGGCCGCAGGAGCGAGCATCGTAATGCTCGCATCCACGGCAGCCGTCGCCGCCGACGCGCCGACCGCCGATCTCGTCAATCGCAAGCAATTGCGCGTCTGCGCCGATCCGGCCGATCTGCCGTTTTCGAACGACAAGCGCGAAGGATTCGAAAACAAGATCGCCGACCTGATAGGGCAAGAGCTGAACCTGCCCGTGACCTACACATGGTATCCAAAGGCCATGGGCTTCGTGCGCATGACGCTGGCCGCCAAGAAATGCGACCTCGTCATCGGCTGGGGGCAGGGCGACGAACTCGTGCTCAACACCAACGCGATTTACCGCTCGACGTCGGCCCTTATTTACAAGGCGGGCACTGGGCTGGACGGCGTGGATACGCTCGCCGACCCGCGCCTCAAGGGCAAGAAGATGGGCGTCGTTCAGGGATCGCCCGGCGGCAACTACGTCGCTAGGTATGGCTTGATGGGCAACATCAAGAGCTACCCCATGATGGTCGACCGGCGTTTCGAGAATCCGGCCGAAGAAATGATGAAGGACATCCGCTCCGGAGAAGTGGATGCCGGTGTGCAGTGGGGTCCGATCGCATCCTACTGGGCCGCGCGCGACGGCGAGAAGCTGGTTGTCGTGCCGCTCCTGAAGGAAGCCGGCGCCGGCAGGATCACGTTCCGGATCACTTTGGGGGTCCGCCAGGGCGATGACGCCTGGAAGCGCCGGCTGAACGAGGTTATCCGGAAACGACAGGGCGACATCGACAAGATTCTCCTCGACTACGGTGTGCCGTTGCTGGTCGACGACGACACGTCAACCGAGATGATCAAGGAACCGCGTCACGCATCCACGTTCGCGCCGGCTTCCGAGACCGAGAAGCCGGCGGCAAGTGCAAGCGCACCTACGCCCTAGCCGCCAGATACGTCGACATGACGCGCGAACAAGGCGCGTCATGTCGAACCCACCGGCAACGCCTCGCGAGGCGCTCCACGCATGTTTGAAAATCCGAAACGGGCACCCTGGTGGCTGCTCATCAGTTCGCCCGCCATCCTGCTCGCGCTGTCCTGCGCGGCTGTAGACGTAGCGTACGCCGTTGACGCCGCCGCACCTGCCGCGGCCGTACCGGAGCCGACCGACTACAGGATGGAGGATTTTCGAAAGCCCGTACCCGCGACGCTCGCCGGCGCGACGGTACTCGCAAACGACGCCGCCCGGACCCTGTGGACGGGAAAGACGGCGGTCTTCATTGATGTCTACCCGCACGCGCCGAAGCCGGCCAACCTGCCCAAGGAGACGTTGTGGCGCGAGCCACCGCATTACTCCATCGAAGATGCGGTTTGGCTGCCCAACGTCGGCTACGGCGTGCTTTCGCAAGCAACGGAAAGCTATTTCAAGGAGCGCCTTGCGCAGATCACGGGCGGCGACAAAACGAAAGCGCTCGTTTTCTTCTGTCTGCGCGACTGCTGGATGAGCTGGAACTCGGCAAAGCGTGCGATGACATACGGCTACAGCAGCGTGAACTGGTATCCCGACGGCACCGATGGCTGGCAGGAAATCGGCGGCTTGGTGGTCGAAACGAAGCCGCTGCCATGATCGCCGCGGCGTCGCCGTGCGCGATCAGCTCTTCATTTCGCCGCGGATAGACCTCGCGATCGCGCCGGCGCGCTCGTCCATCAGCTGAGGGATTTCGCACGCAATCGGGATGTTCTTCTGGCGTTCTTGAAAGACGCGAACGTTCCAATTGTACAGTTCCTGCTCGTTTGAGATCTTGTCGATCTCGCCGGCCGGCATGGCATCGGTCGGAAGCGCTTCGCCCTGGCCGGGCAGAGCAAGGCCTTCACGCTCGATTTCCTTGGCCCTGGCAACCTGCCGCTTGTGGAAGCGCTCGATGCCGGACAGCACGAGCTTTCGCTCATCGTTCGTGCGCGACAGAACGGCCGCGAACAGTTCCGTCAGCCGCGCGTCGCGCTGGTCGTCCGCTTGCTCCTTGGCGAAGGATTTGACCGCCGCTTCCGCTTCTTCGAGCGGCACGCGCCGTGAAATCAGATACTGCGACAGCTTGCGAACCTTCTCGTCGGAGCGCCACTTCTTTTCCGTCTCCGCGCTGATGTCCGGCCCGTCCCAGATCGTCGCAGCGTCGAGCGACAGTACCTTGCGCGAGACGCAGGGCCACTCGTTGGTGTCTTTTGCCACCGTCGACGGCTCCGCCGCCGGTTCGCTCGCGCCCTCGGCGGAGAAGGCGGAACCTGCGGCTGTCATTGCCGCGAGCGCCGCGGCCATGGCCAAAGTCGACGCCGAAAAACGCCTGATCGAGCCAACAGCATATTTCATTGCAACGTCCTCACGCAGCACCGCCCGGACCGCCGCGCCGGGCGATCAGGCCTTTAGACGGATTGTAAGCGAAGATCGCAGCCGCGAGGAACAACGTCGTGAAGGTGACCACGATGAGAAGCGATACCGTGTCGACCTGTCCGTGCAACCCGAAACGGATGAGCTCCACTGCATAACTGAAGGGGTTGAGGCGACAGATTTCGTACAGCAGAGGGCTGGCCTCGCGGATGCGCCACAACGGATAAAGTGCGGAAGAGGCAAAGAACATCGGGAAAATGACGAAGTTCATCACACCCGCGAAGTTCTCAAGCTGCTTGATGACCGACGACATGAACAGCGCCATCGAGCCGAGCATCAATCCTGCGAGGATAAGCGCGGGAATAACGGTCAGGTAGCCCGCGAACGACTGCATGAACGATGGAACCGCAAACAGCGGCGTCACGATCGGGTCGGTTACACTGCCCAAGATAGGTGGCAGGAACGGCGGCGCATCGTACATCGTGAACAGCTTGATCTCGGTGATCGGCGGCGGCTGTATTTCCCAGAACCAGGCAACCAAAAGGAACGCGTAGACCTGCAGCAGCGCGACCGAGACGCCGCCGAGCAGCTTCGAGAGAAGCAGGAACGAGCGCGGGAATGGGCTGACGAGCAGCGTCCGCATCGCCCCGGTTTCTCGATCGTACACCATCGACAGCGATGACTGCATCGCATTGAACAGCAGGATCATCGCAATCAGGCCGGGCGTGATGAATTCCTCGTAGAGAACATACGATTCGTAGGGCGGAATAATCGATACGCCGAGTGTTTGCCGAAAGCCCGCGGCGAAGATGAAAAGCCAGATGAGCGGCCGCACAAGCGCTGAGAGAAAGCGCTCGCGCTGATGCAGGTAGCGCAAGATTTCGCGCCAGACGATTCCGTTGAAACATGCCAGGTAGCCGCTGAGCCCAAGGCGCCGCGTCTGAGTTTCCGCGCTTTCCGCCGTCAGCATATGTTCGCCGGCGACGCGTGAGAGAGTATCGGCCGTCGTCACGCTGCCTCCTCCTGAGCATCGCTGCCGCCCGTGAGGGCCCGGAATGCCTCGCTGACGAGCTTGGTTCCGGTGCTTGAAAGCAGCTCGGGCACGCGGCCGTTGTAGAGCACGCGACCCTTGTGAAGAATGACGACGTGGTCGGTCGCCTTGACTTCGTCCATCAGGTGTGTGGCCCACAGAACGCCGAGGCCCTGCTTGGCGACGAGGTCCCGCACGATTCTGACGACGCTTTCACGCGAGCCGAGGTCGAGCCCGACGGTAGGTTCGTCGAGCAGCAGCATGTCGGGCTTATGCATGAGCGAACGAGCGATCTCGACGCGCCGCGCCTGACCGCCCGACAGCGCGCGGACCTTGTCACCGGCTCGGTCCGAAAGACCGACGATCGCGAGAGCTGCTTGTGCCCGCTCACTTGCTTCGCGGCCGCTAAAGCCATGCAGAGCCGCGTGATATTTGAGGTTCTGGATCAGCGAGAGGTCGGAATCGAGCGTGCGGCTCTGGAATACCACGCCCAGCCGCTGCAGCGCCTGCGATGGCCGCCGGCGCACATCGAAACCACGGATGAAGATTTCGCCGGTGACGTTGTCGTAGAGGCGCGTCACGAGCGAGAAGAGCGTGGACTTGCCGGCGCCATTGAGACCGAGCAGAACCACGAACTGCCCCTGCTCGACCGTCAGAGAGACGTCGTTCAGAACCTTCTTGTCGCCGAACGAGTGGCTGACGTTGCGCACCACCAGTGCCGGGATGTCGTCGGGGTGTCGAGCGGACTTTGCTTCCATACAATCAGGCCAAGCGTTCGCGTTTCGATTGCGTCGCGGTTCTAGTCATTGGAAATAACGACACCCCACGGGTAACGTCCCGCTTTGATGGATTTGATCGCCTTGAGGTTGTCGACGTCTATCACCGTCACATCGTTCGATGCGCCATTGGTCGTGAACAGCTTCTTGTCATCCGGCGTCAAATAGAGCTGCCATACGCGCTGCCCGACGAGAATGTACTTTTCGACCTTTAGCGTAGGAACGTCGATGACCGCAACGCGATTTGCCGGCCCGAGCGCGACGAACGCTTTCTTACCATCCTGCGTCAAACGGATGCCAACGGGCTGAATCGCTTCCTTGGCGACGCCGGCGATCTCGAAGTTGATCTTGCCGATCTGCTTGCGATCGGCCGCATTGAGCACGGTGACGGTGCCGCCGATTTCGGATGAGATCCAGACCTGCGTGCCTTCCTTATTGTAGATCGCGACACGCGGCCGGCTGTCGACAAGGATGTTGTCGAAGGTCTTGTGCGTGGCGGTGTCGATGAAGTGCGCCATGTTCGTCGTTTCCGACGTGTTGACGAGGACCTTTCCATCCGGGCTGATGCCCATGCCCTCGGGCTCCACGCCGACCGGAATTTCCGTGATCACCTCGCGCGTCTCGATATTGACAGCGGTGACGAGGTTGTCGTCCTCGTTGGCGATGTACAGGATTTTGCCGTCGGGATGCAGAATGTGAAGCTCCGGATCGGGCCCGGAGGGTAGCGTCTTGACGAATGCATGCGTCTTGGCGTCGTACACCTGCACGATGTTGTCGTCGCTCGTGCAGACGATGATCCACTTGCCGTCCTTCGACAGGATGATGCCGCGCGGCCGCTGCCCTACCTTGAAGGTGTTTGTGACCTCAAGCGTGTCGCTGTCGATGACGGTGATCGAGTTGTCCTTCTCGTTCGTCACGAAAACAGAGTAGGCATCCGCAGGCGTCCCGGAAGCGAACAACGCAGCGGCTAGGAACGGCAATACGGCGGGCTTCAGTCGCGGCATTCTCGATCGCTCCAAAGATTGGCATCCGTCAGGCGGCGGGCGGCAGGCGCCGTTACTGTGTGTAGGCTTTGCATTTCGTTTCCGGTTTATCGTAGCCCATCGTATCGAGCTCAGAGGTCTGGTGCAGGAAACCGGGCTGCGGCGAAACGCTGACCAGAAGCTTCGGCGTCGTCACGATGAGCGGCTGACGCAATTGTCCATTCCAGTTACGAAAGGTCGTCTTCACGCCTTTGAATGCCGCGACTTCGAAATCGGGCGAATGCATGAAGTCGCTGAGAACCTTGAAATCCATAGTCTGCTTGCGCGTGGCCGCTTCGCCGACCGCCCGGACCGCCACCCACGCGTACTAGTCGAGCGCCCGCATGATCCGCTTGTTCATGCGCTTGAAGCGGTTCTGGAACTGCGTGCCTCCCCACAGTTCGACGGCCGGGTGCCAGCTTGTGGCGACCAGGCCCGCAGAACCCGCAACCGGGCGAGGAACCCAGGTGCGATAAGGCACGTAATCGGCAAACAGGCGCGCTTCGTCGGCCACCAGAAGAACATCGTGATCCGGCGCTTTTTGCAGGAATTGCGGAATCTGCTGCTGCACCTGCTCGAAGCCGCCGTCGGCGCGCCGGCTCCCGGACTCGTACTTGAACTCCAGTTCCTGTACGATCTTCGCGCCAAACTTTTTCGCCGAGCGCTTGTAGGCGTCCGCCAATAGCTTGTCCTCTGGCGTCGGACCCGTGACCAACAACCAGTTCCGCCATTGCTTCCATGCGAAGTACTGGGCGAGCGCGTCAGACTGCATGGAGCGCGTCGGGGCGACGTGCATGACGTTGGCGCGGCAATTCTCTTCGCGCACCGAGTCATCAGGATTGCCGACATTGAAGATGACCGCAGGCTTGCCCTTGAGCGCATCCGACAGTTTGAGCAGAACCTCGGGGTCCGTGTCGGCGACAATAAAGCCGTAACCCTCACCGACCTTTTCGCCCGCCACCTTCATCAGCTCGTCGATATTGTTGCTCTCGAATTCGTTGAGCTCGAACGTCTGGTTGAGGAACTTGCCGGTCGTGTTGTTGTCGGAGATCGCGAGTTTCGCACCAGCGACGCCGTCGTCGTCGGGCGCAATGTCGAGCAGAGACAGAGGTGGGTTGATGTCGCGAATCTGCTTGAGGTAGAGGATCTTGAAAGCAAGGGCGGCCTTTTGCGCCGATGCATCCGCGGCCGGACTCGCCGCCGGTGCGGGCTCATTATTTTGCGGTGCAACATCCTGCGCCCAAGCAGCGCCTATGCCGGTAACCATCATAAGCGCCGCCGCGACAACCCCCCGGTTGCGCGTGCACGCATGAGGTGCCTTAAGGGAACTCCGCACCAGTCGCTGCAAGGAAAAACCTCCCAATACCGCCGCCTCGAAGGGAGCCGAAGCGCGGCCTGCAAGTGTTACGTTGTAGCTGTAAAAGGGTCGCCAGCCGCGACTTGTCAAGGCTGGCGCCTTTCGCTCGCGGCATTGTTACCTTTCGTTGGAAGAACAATGCGGCCGAACCTCTTGCAAACCGACTAGGGAAGAAAGCACGTAGCGATTACCCAAATTGGCAACGCTGCGGGCAGATGAGATTGTTTGGAAATGCAACACGTATGAAGTCTCGACTTGCTCTGTTGGCGGTTGCCGCCGTGATCACCCCGAACATTGCCGCGGCTGCACCGAAAGCGGCGATCTTCCCTTTTGACATGCGTGATGCGGGGCAGGCGGGGGAGCTGATCCCGCAGTATGACCCTGAGGACCTGCGCCGACTCACGGTCGTCGCCGACGAACTCAAACGGCTGATGTCGAGCGACGGCAAGTACGAGATAGTCGACCTGACGCCACTTGCCGCCGAGGTCGAAGCTGCATCCCCGTTCAGCAAATGCGACGGCTGCGAAGCACCCATTGCGCAAAAGGCCGGCGCCGATATTGCCGTCACCGGCTTTGTCGACAAGGTGACTGATGCATTGATCAGTTTGCAGATTTTCGCCCGTGACGCGGCGACGGGCAAGCTGACGAAAAGCATGTCGGCGGAAATTCGCGGCAACACCGACGACCTTTGGCTCCACGGCGTGCGCTGGCTCTGGAAAAACCGTTTCAATGCCGAGGCGCCGCAGAAATGACAGCCATTAGCCGTCGCTCGCTTTTGGCCTCCGGCACCGTGCTCGCCGCGACTTTCGCGCTGGGGCGGCCCGCATCCGCCGCCACTGTTCCTGTCCGCCTGACGTCGGTGAAGTTTGGCTCGGTGAACTGGCTGATCGACACCATTCGCCAGGAGGGATTGGATAAGAAAAACGGCCTCGATTTACGTATTATCGAGGTCGCGAACAACGTCGCCGGCCCCGTTGCGCTGCTTGCGGGCGAGGCCGATGTGATCGTTAGCGACTGGACCTGGGCCATGCGCCAGCGCGCCAAGGGCGGCGACCTGAAATTCGCGCCCTATTCCTCCGCGCTTGGCAGCGTGATGGTGCCGAAGGACAGCCCCATCAAAACGCTTGCCGATTTGAAGGGCAAAAAAATCGGCGTCGCCGGTACCGGGATCGACAAGAGCTGGGTTTTGCTGCGCGCCTATTCGCGCCAGGTCATCGGCAGCGATATTGCCGACGTGGCCGAGACGGTGTTCGGCGCCGCGCCGCTGGTAACTGAAGAATTCCGCAGCGGTCGCCTGGATGCCGTCCTCAGTTTCTGGACCTATGCAGCGCGTCTTGCAGGCGCGGGGTCGCGTCAATTGCTTACGATGTCCGACGTGATTGCCGCGATGGGCGTCTCGCCCACACCGGCGCTCGTTGGCTTCATTTGGTCGGAACAGACGGTCAGGGAAAGAAATGTCCCGATCGTGACGCTGCTTGCGACCGTTAAGCAAGCCAATGAGGTGCTCGCCAAGTCGGATTCCGCGTGGGAGCGACTTCGGCCGCTCATAAAGCCCTCGACAGACGCGGAACTCGCGGCGATTAGAGACTACTACCGCTCGGGCATCACGGCCGAGTGGGGCGCCCGCGAAACCGCGGCCGCGGAAAAGTTGACGAACCTTCTCATTAATCTTGGAGACGCGGAACTCGTAGGCGATGGCACCCGTTTCGACCAAAACCTTTTCTACTCCACGGCCGGCTAGATCCGCCTTGAGTGCCAACGCAGCTTTGGAGCGGCTCGCCTGGATGGTGGGTTCGCTGCTGACGCTGGTGTTGCTCTGGCATCTGCTCGCCGTCATCTTGCAGAACAAATATCTTCCGACGCCGGTCGAGGTCGTCGACGTTCTCGCGCGCGAAGCGGGCAACGGTGACCTGGTGAAACATATCGTTGCGACGCTGATGCGCGTGGCAGCCGCCTTCGTAATTTCGATGCTGATTGGAACCGCGATTGGCCTGGCCCTCGGGCTCTATCGCACTGCGGACAAATTCTTCGACGCCTGGCTGATCCTTTTTCTGAACCTGCCCGCGCTCGTCACCATCACGCTTTGCTACATCTGGTTCGGGCTGTCGGAAGCCGCAGCCGTCACGGCCGTTGCGCTGAACAAGATCCCCAATGTGGCCGTCAACATGCGCGAAGGCGCACGCGCGCTCTCGCGCGATCTGGCCGAGATGGCTGTGATCTACAAGTTCGGCTGGTGGCGAACCCTGCGCCACGTGACGCTGCCGCAACTGGCACCGTTTTTTGCCGCTTCTGCCCGCTCAGGCTTGGGGCTGGTCTGGAAGATAGTTCTCGTGGTCGAGGCATTCGGCCGCTCGACCGGGGTCGGCTACCGCCTGAACATCGCCTTCCAGGAGTTCGACGTGACGACCATTCTGGCTTACGCGCTTGCCTTTATTATCATCGTGCAGATCATCGAATTCACGATCTTGCAGCCGCTTCAAGCGAAGGTGACGGCATGGCGTCGGTAGTCGATATCGCCAAAGGTACGGCACACGCCGGCCGGCCGATCAAGGTTGAAGTGAAGCGCAAAGTGTTCCCGCCAGTCGGCGACCGCGAGGCCCAGCTCGTGCTGCGCGACGTCGCCTTCGAGGTCGCACCCCGCTCGTTCCTCGTCGTCACAGGTCCGTCGGGATGTGGAAAGTCCACGCTGCTCAACATCATCGCCGGGCTCGATGACGATTTCGAGGGCCAACTCGACTTGGGGCCGGCGGGAGATCGCCTGACGTACATCTTCCAGTCGCCGCGCCTTCTGCCTTGGCGCACGGTTGAGGAGAACATCGCACTTGCGCTGCCCGAGGGCGATCCGCGCCTCGCCCGCATCCCCGAAATGCTGGCGCGCGTTGGGCTCGCGCAGGCGGCGAATGCCTATCCAGAGCGGCTGTCGCTCGGCATGCAGCGGCGCGCGGCGCTCGCTCGCGGTTTCATCGTCGAGCCGGAAATCCTGCTGATGGATGAGCCGTTTGTGTCGCTCGACGATCCAACGGCCCAAAGCCTGCGCGAGCTGCTGCTGGAGCTATGGCATAGCCAGCCTACGACGGTAATTTTCATTACGCACGATCGGGCCGAGGCAATTCAACTCGGTACCCGCATCTTGCGTCTCTCCCCCGGTCAGGCCAGTGTCGCCCAGGATGCGGAAGTCGCGCTCAGCGATGCGGAACGGCGCGATCGTTCGGCGGTCCTGAGGGAACAGAACCGCATCTTCGCAGCCGCCTGAACCTGCTTCGCGGCAGGCACTCAATGTGGATAACACAATGCTTCATGGCTTGAGATTGGGCCGGCCGGCCTTTCTCGCGAGCGTGACGCACGCCAGCGAAGCGGCTTGCGCATTGCGCGCCGGCGCCGATGTCATCGATGCGAAGAATCCCCTGACCGGAGCGCTGGGCGCGCTCGACGCCGCAACGCTGCGCGCCATCGTGTCCGAGGTTGCGGGTAGGAAGCCGGTCAGTGCAACCATGGGGGACCTTGAGCCCGTACCGTCAATCATGGCTGACGCGGCCGAAGCAACCGCCGCAACCGGCGTCGATATCGTCAAGGTCGGTTTGTTCGGCGGCCGTGATGAAGCCGCCTGCATCGCGCGGCTCGGTATGGCGCACCTCGGATCAGCACGCGTGGTCGCGGTCTTGATGGCGGACCGCTCGCCCGATTTATCGCTCCTGCAGTATATGGCGGCTCAACGCTTCGTTGGCGTCATGCTCGATACGGCCGACAAGGATCGCGGGTCGCTGACGCAGGTCATGCCGTTGTCAGTCATCGAAAAATTCCTTGCCGAAGCGCGGCGCCTTCACCTGCTCGCCGGTCTTGCCGGATCACTACGCTTAGATGACGTTGCATTGCTGGCACCTCTTGGCGCCGATGTCCTGGGCTTTCGCGGTGCGCTGTGCGATGGCGCGCGCACCGGACCACTCGATTTCGCGCGCGCCAATGCCGTGCGTAACGCGATCGACGCCACGGTCGCGGCGTGCGGCCAAGAACAAAGATCGGTCGCCTGACAATGAAAAAAGCATCGAAGTCGGCGCGCGTTTCCGACACCGACAAGTCCAAAAAGAAGGCCGCCAAAGCCCGCGAACTTGGCGACACGATTTTCGTCCGCGACTTCGTTGTCGACTGCAACGTCGGTGTCTACGCGGAAGAGCAGGGCGTCACGCAAAAGGTGCGCTTCACGGTCGAGGCGCGGCTCGCCAAGGACGTCTTCAGCGTGGACGACGAAATGGTCGAGGTGCCATCTTACGCCGACATCATCGATTGCATCGTTGCGCTCGCGCGCGGCGGCCATATCAATCTGGTCGAGACCTTCAGCGAACGCATCGCGCAGCACTGCCTTGCCGACAAGCGGATCGTGGCGGTCCGCGTGTTGCTCGAGAAGCTCGAACGCGGACCGTTGCGCGGCGTTGAAATCATCCGCCCGGCAACACGTGCGGCGTCGCGCGAGTTTGGCCGTGGCTGAGGCCCGCGATCCCCGCATGCCGCTGGTCGTCAAGGTTGGCGGCAGTCTGTCGGAAAGCGGCCGTCTGCCACGGGCATTGATCCTTGTGGCGTCAGCGGGGAGGCCCGTCGTCGTCGTGCCCGGCGGCGGCAGCTTCGCCGACAAGGTGCGCAACCTTCAGCATGTGATGAAGTTCGACGACGCGGCCGCGCATCGTCTCGCCATGCTTGGGATGCACCAGATGGCCGAGGTTTTCCTGAAGATCGAGCCGCAATTGGCCTTGGCCGAACGCCTGGAAG
>CADECN010000009.1:12121-27157 GCA_902825785.1 uncultured Hyphomicrobium sp.
TATTCCGCGTCTCTTGGGCGAAGGCCGCATACCGCTATGGGTGCCGCTGCCGACGATGGAAGACGACGACACCGTGCCGCGCAACTGGTCGACGACATCCGATACCATCGCCGCGAGATTGGCCGAGTTGCTGGGCGGCTCGCCGCTCGCGCTCCTGAAATCGGTGGATGTCGTGACGGCTCACTCGGCCGAGGTTTTGTCCGTGGCAGGCGTCGTGGACCGGGCGTTTCCGGCCATCATTGCGCGCTCGGGCATCGAGTGGCACGTCTTCGGACCATCCGACGACGGAGCCCTCGCCGAATGGCTCGAAGTTCCACGTAACCCTGCGAACATCTGAGCGCCGGGTCTTGCGGTGGTCGACGCTGCCTGTGCCCCATGCTATCGGCCAAGCCTGAGTGACGCCCCGCCCGGGCGACATAAGCGGAGGATTGATGCCGCGGATCGTCGAGACAATCGTAACCACCTGCGATGCCGAAGGCGTGCCGCACATCGCGCCCCTCGGTTTGATTGAAGATGGCGCCAATTGGATCATCGCGCCTTTCAAGCCGTCGAAGACCCTCGATAACCTGCGGGCACACCCGTTCGCGGCCGCCAGCCATACCGACGACGTGCGCGTCTTTGCCGGCTGTGTAACCGGCAGAAAAACATGGCCGCTGATGGCGACGGCGGTGATCAAAGGCATGCGGCTCAAGGATTGCGTCGCCCATTGGGAACTTGAGGTGCAAAATGTCATCGAGGACGACCTGCGTCCGCGCTTCCGCTGTCGCCTCGTCCGTGAGGAGAGCCACCGTGCCTGGCAGGGCTTCAATCGCGCGCAAGCCGCCGTGCTTGAACTCGCGGTGCTGACCACGCGGCTCAAGATGCTGGCGCCCGAAAAGGTCGAGAACGAGCTCAAATATCTCGAGATCGCGATTTCCAAGACGGCCGGCCCGCGCGAGGACGAAGCGTGGGAATGGCTGATGGAAAAGGTCAACGCCTGGCGCGATGCGCGCACCGGCTAACAGCCATCCCTTGCCGTGACAGAAACATTGCCAGAAATCTTGAACTTTCTTGACGCCGTCGGCGCTGCCTTCGCGGACGCCACATTCGTGCGCGTCTCACTCGGCAAGTTTCGCGGCAAGGGTGAGGCGAGCAAACTTGTGGTCTCGCGCGTCACGCTGAAGACCGGTGACAGCCTGCGCTTTGTCGTGACCGCGGGCCGCAAGGAGACAACGGATAACCTGAGCCTTGAGGCGGGGTTCCAAAAACTCTCCGCGCTGATCGGCGCGGACTATCACAGCGCAACGCTATTCACGACCGAACGTGACCTATCGCTCACCTTCAACAAAAAGGGTAAGCCGCAGCTGGTCAAGTCGAAGCCCACGTTCACGGAGACACCGTCGGCCCCGCACGACCGCGCCAAGCACCACGCGATTTCCCCTTCAAGCCCATATCTCGCGGCGCTTGGAGTATCGGATGCGCAAGGTCGCGTAAAACCGTCGATGTTCTCAAAATATCGGCAGAGCGGCCGGATTATAGAAATCGCTGGCGATCTGGTCGATGAAGCCCGGCTTGAGGGCAGGGGCGAGATCTCCGTTCTCGATATCGGATCGGGCAAAGGCTATCTCACGTTCGCTCTTTACGACTACCTGACCTCGCAACGCCAAGCGCGGTGCCGTATGCGGGGCGTAGAGGTGCGCGAAGATCTCGTCGCAGCGTCAAAGGCCCTGGCATCCGATCTCGGCTTCTCCGGACTGTCGTTCGAGGCGCAGCCCGCCGAACGCGTAGACGCCACCGGCACCGACATCGTCATTGCGCTTCATGCCTGCGATACCGCGACCGACGATGCATTGGCGCTCGGAATTATGGCGGGCGCCCGCGTGATTGTCGCGAGCCCATGTTGCCAGCACGAGATCGCGCCGCAAATGCGCGCGCCCGAAAATGGGCTCGCCGCGATAACGCACTATCCGCTGCTGCGGCAGAGACAGGCAGACCTTGTGACGGACGCCGCCCGCGCGCTCCTGCTCGAGTCGATGGGCTACGCGGTCAAGATCATCGAGTTCGTCTCGACAGAGCACACGGCCAAGAACCTTCTGATCGCAGCCGTCAAATCAGCTCATGTCGACCGCGAAGCGGCGGCCAGGCGCTACCGCGAGTTGAAAGCAATGGCCGGATTTTCGGCCCACGCACTTGAGACACATCTCTCAAAGGTTGCGTCTTAACTGGTGTCAATTAACCAACGGGTGAGATTGGCGAAACGTCATCACTCTAAATTGACGCGTGCGGCATCCGCGAAGGTGGACAGGGCGACGGTTTGAGCCCATGTCAGCCAAGTTAGCCGACATCACAAAAGGACTTTGTAGCATGAAGTTTTCATCGAGCCTGGGCGCCGCCGCCGTGGCCGCCGCCACCCTTTCGCTCGCGCTCGCAGCCCCCGCGAGCGCCCGTCATGATAAGCACCCGCCCTACGGCAAGGTTCATGTGGCGAAGGCGCTTTCTCACATGGGCTTCGTTTCGTGGGACAAGATCGAGTGGGACGACGGCCTCTGGGAGATCGACGACGCGGTTCGCGCCGACGGCCGCCAGTTCGACCTGAAACTGGATCCCAAGACGTTCGCCGTTGTGAAGAAAGAATACGAAGGCCGTCACGGCAAATAAGGTGCGCGCTTCGCGCCAAGCATAGATAAGCGGCCGCAATCGCAAGATCGCGGCCGCTTGTGTTTGTCGACGGTACGGGCCTAGCCGGCGCGCAGCACAGTGACGGTCTCGGCCAGCAGCGGCGCGAAGCTTTCCGCCTGCGCGGCCGCCCATGCGTCGCGGTAATGGCCGTGCCCGCCGTTCGCGAGCAACTCGCCCGGCCGAAGAAACGCATAGAGTTCGGCAAACGTCACCGCCCGATCCGGCGCGGCGCGATGCATGAAATGATGCGGCGTCAGCTCGCGCGGATGATCGAGCCCGGCCGCGCCAACCAGTTCCGCCAACGCCAGAACGGTCTGACGGTGGAAACTCGCGACACGCTCGGCCTTGTCGGGAACCACGATGCCGCGTTGCCGCAGCGGGTCCTGCGTCGCGACGCCGGTCGGGCAGCGGTCGCTATGGCATTGTTGTGCCTGTATGCAGCCGACCGCGAACATGAAGCCGCGCGCAGCGTTGCACCAGTCGGCTCCAAGCGCCATCGCGCGTGCCATATCGAAAGCGGTCGTGATTTTGCCCGAACAGCCGATCCGGATACGGTCGCGCAGGTTCGCGCCGACGAGGGCGGAATGGACGAACACCAGGCCGTCGCGCAGCGGCGTGCCGATGTGGTCCATGAATTCGAGCGGCGCAGCGCCCGTGCCGCCTTCCTTGCCATCAACGACAATGAAATCCGGCGTCTCGCCAGTATCGAGCATGGCTTTGACAATCGCCATGAATTCCCAGGGATGTCCGACGCACAATTTGAACCCGACCGGCTTGCCGCCTGACAGCCGTCGAAGCTCGACCAGAAATCTGATCAACTCCAGCGGTGTGCTGAAAGCAGAATGGCAGGCGGGCGAAATGCAATCGCGTCCTTCCTCTATTCCGCGGATACGCGCGATCTCGGCCGTCACCTTGGCACCCGGCAGCACGCCGCCGTGGCCGGGTTTCGCGCCCTGGCTCAGCTTCACCTCGATCATCTTGATCTGCGGATCGGCGGCGACTTGCGCAAATTTCTCGGGCGAAAGGCGTCCGTCCGGCGTCCGGCACCCGAAATAACCCGACCCTATCTCCCAGATAACGTCGCCACCGTGTTCCGCATGGTAGGGCGATAGCCCGCCCTCGCCAGTGTCATGCGCGAACTTGCCGACCGCCGCGCCTTTGTTGAGTGCGCGGATCGCATTGGCCGACAGCGAGCCGTAGCTCATGGCCGAGATGTTGAACACGGATGCCGAATAAGGCTGCCGGCAATCCGGCCCGCCGATCACGATCCGGAACGGCTCTTTCGACGGAGCCTTGGGCGCTACCGAATGATGCAGCCACTCGTAGCGGCTCTCATAAACATCGTACTGCGTTCCAAACGGCCGCTTGTCGAGCTGGCGCTTGGCGCGTTGATAGACGATGGCGCGCTTGTCGCGCGGGAAAGGCGTGCCACCCTTGTCGTCCTCGAAGAAGTATTGGCGCATCTCGGGCCGGATGTTTTCCAGCAGGAAGCGCAGGTGCGCCGCGATCGGGTAGTTGCGCAGAATTGCATGTTTCGTCTGCGTGACGTCGCGGATACCAACGGCCGTCAGTCCGCCGAAGGCTACGAACCCCAGCCAGGCGACGGGCGCGTCGCCATCGTATCGCCAGATCGTGATCGCGCAGGCGCATGCCGCGATCAAAGCGGCTGCGAGCAGGGCATAGCGCGGGGACAAAATTGCTGTGTAACGCATGAACAAAACCTTGCATTCGCGGCCCGTAAGGTCGCGCTGCCGGCAGCTTAGGGCCGATGCGCTAAAGTCTTATGAAGAGTGAAAGTGCTTTCGAAAAAACGTGCGACGATATTCATGCAATCGTAACGACTTCAGCTGCAGCGCAGCAATTTCGAGCGGCATTTCGCTCTGCGCGTGACCTAGCCGGCGGCGTCTGCGAGAAGGCCGACTGCTACCGCTGCGGCGTGGGCAGTGGCATCGTCGCGGCAGGAATCGTTCGCCTCGACGATATCGCCGAACCGCCGGCACGGAAGCTCGAGCCGCCGCGCGACGTCTTCGCCAGCGACCGCGCCGATACCGGCAACAACCACGCAGGCGATCGAAGGACCCGGCCGCGAAAGCACCTGCAGCGCGCCGTCGTGGACCGAACGCAGTTGCGCTTCACGGATGCAGGCGGCGGCCGACCGCCAGACATCGAGATGACGCATCTCGCCGTCGCGGCCGAAGCCACGCGACAACCGTACCAGGCTTTCCGCGACCGATTTGCCACGACCGTCAGCCGTGTCGTGCAAGTCGATGTGGTCGGGAAGCTCGCCGATAACGCGGCGCACGTCGGCCATCGTTGCGAATGCATCGCGCGCGAGCGTTTGCCATTGCCCGGCGAGCGCAGCTCGTGTTGTGACAGAGGGAACCGGCGTGCGGGTGAAGCCCGTATAGACCAGTTCGCCGGTTTGCAGCCGCTCCGCATCGCTCAAGCCCTGCGGGCGATCGCAGGCCACCACGTCGGTGGTCGTCGAACCCATGTCGATCAGCAGCGAACGCGGTTGCTTTTGTGCGATGAGCTGAGCTGTCGCGAGGAAGTTGGCCGACCCGACACTGACATGGTTCTCGCGCGCCTGTGCCGCCGTGCCGAACCCCTTGAGCCCCATGAAGATGCGCAGACCGGAGTCGTGCGTTCGCTCAAGTGCGGAGCTGACTTCGGTCACCCCAGCCGCGCGGCTGTCAAAAATCTCGGTGAGTTCCGCGGTCATCGTCGCGGCATGAAGGCGGGCGTCCGATGTGAGGGCGCGAGCATCCGCGAGTGCAGCATCGAGTGCTTGGAGGCCCCGCCACAACGGCATTGCGATGACGCGCACCGCCACGACGCGGCCGTCTTCGATTCGCGCCACTTTCAAATGCGCGCCGCCGACATCGTATCCCGCCGTCACCGGCATCTGCGTCTCCGCGTTGAATCGAAAGCCGTGTTACACTTCACGCGATGGGACACAAGCTCTTGGACGTCATTCCGGTGCTCGACGTCGCGCGCGGCACCGCCGTTCGCGCCGTCCGCGGCGAGCGCGAGGCGTATGAGCCGATCGTAACGCCGCTTGCCGACGGCGCGGACCCCGTGGCTGTCGCCAAGGGACTTCATGACATTTACCCTTTTCGCCGGCTCTACGTCGCCGATCTCGATGGAATTTCGGGCAAAGGCCGCAATGTTCATCTTGTTCCGTCACTGAGCCAGGCACTTCCCCACACCGAAATCTGGATCGACGCGGGCACGGCATCGCGGGGAGCTGCGCGCGCGCTGTTGGCGGCACCCGTGACGACGCTCGTGATCGGCTCAGAGAGCCTGGAGACGGTGAAGACGATGAAGGACGTGATGGCGGAGGCACCGCTGCGCACCGTGCTGTCGCTTGATTTTCTCGGCGACGAGTTCATGGGGCCGGATGCACTTCTCGACGACGCCGGCCTCTGGCCGCCGCGCGTGGTCGTTATGACGCTTGCTCGAGTAGGCAGCGGCGAGGGGCCCGATCTTGACAGGATCACGGATTGTGTGGCGCGAGCGGGCGCGCGCAAGGTGTATGCGGCAGGCGGGATCCGCGACGCGGCAGATTTGAAGGCCGTGCGCGCCGCCGGCGCGGCAGGCGTCCTGGTTGCGACAGCGCTGCACTCTGGAAAAATTTCGGCCGGCGAACTGAGAAAGCTCGCCGGCCGATAGAGCCTGGATATTCGAATGGGCCACCCCGCACGGGTGGATACCGTCTCCGGCATCTCCCGCTTTAACCGTCGTAGCGGCCCGAAAGCAGTCTACCCAATCGCTGCAGCAGACCCCCCTTCATCGGAGGGGCAGTGTGATGTTTATTGTTATCGCTCTGCGCAGGATGGTTTCCGCTTCAAGTCTTGGCAGCGAACGGATGCGTCGCCGAGTTGCGCTGTGCGGTTGCCTCGGCGGCCGTCGGCTTGCCGGCAACTGCGCGGGCGATGGCTTCCTTGGTTGCGCGATAGTTGTAGTCCTGGATCTTGGCGTCGTCAGACGCTTCCCAGTGGATGAACACGCCGACGCAGACGTAGATGTCGTCGGCTTCAGCAGCCGGGATCACGCCTTCTGCAACCGAGTCCTGCACGGCCTTCGCCACGCCGTACTGAGCGGGTCCGAACATCTGGACGGCCTGACGGGCATCCTTGATCGTCACCTTGTTGTACAGGATCGTCGAGGGCTTGCAGGCGAGGTTCGGAGCGATAACAGCGAGGAGCGTCGTGAAGCCGTCTTTGTTGTTGGTGAGCGCGTTGCAGAAAGCAGTTTCTGCGGCCGAGCCGCGCGGCCCGAGAATGAGGTCGATGTGAGCGACTTCGTTGCCATCGCCAACGAGCGACTCACCGATCAACACTTTATTGATTTTGGCCATAAGGGGGGTTCCTCCCACAGATCAATCGATACGAAGCAACAACGCACCCCCGTCCTATTACCGGGACTTTGCTGAACTGCTCCTCTGAAGAACATCCAAGCACTTGAGAACCCAAGATTTTGAGGTTCGGGCAGGCACGCTGGATAGCTCCGTGTCCCTCGCGGACACGGCGCCTGTATTAGCCCCATGCTCGCGAGTTCGACAAGTCCTTTAGTACAAGGTCATGACAGGCTTTAGGTGCGGCTCTGTCGACTGATCAGGTCTGCGAAAATCGTCGCGACGACGAAATCGGCAGTGGTGCCGGGGTTGATCCGCCTGCCCTTTAAGTCAGCGTCAAATTTCATAAGCGTTTTTAGCGAGTTAGGGCGGGGAATTGGAGACCAAGAGGAAGCGAGCGAACGTGCCGCCTTTTGCACGTCCGCGGCGATATCCGGTCCATACTTGCGCAGGATGTGACTGTCGGGGAATTCCGTCAGGAGAGTCATATGCAACGTGGTGATGGCGAGTGAGCGGTCATTGGTCTCGGCAAGCGCTGCGTGGAAGGCCGGAAGCGCAACGTCGAAAATGTCCGCGTAGGCGGTGACGTAAGCGTTGGCGATGCGATCGCGGTCCTTCGCCAAGTACATCGCTTCGATGAGCGTCAAGCGCGAACTGCCGAGCCGCACGTCGCCCTCTTCGACCTCGCCAAGCCCGGCCGGGTTCGCAAAACGGATAGCCGCGAACGCGTCATCGGCATCATCGCAGTCGAGTTCGGACAGAATGGTCGCGAGCCGTCGGCGCAGTCCGACGCCGATGCTCAATTCGGCGGCCGCCTTGGCGAGCGGCGCTGCAAGCAAAACGATTCCGAGATTGGTATTGACGCCGGTCGCTGCCACGCTCGCTTCCGTCGCGCCAAGAATGCGCTTGCCGACTGACAATTTCGGGTTGGCGATGAACGGCGCAGACGCCGCCGCGGCGCGCTCGAAGGTCGCGACCTCCATTCCGTGACCGGCGGCGTAGCGATGCACGTTGCCGGGCTTCAGCGCCGAGAGCTCTGCCAGGCAGGCCGCGAGAAAGTTTGCTTCGATTTCGCTCTGAGCCAGAGCCCCCGCGTTCATATCACGTAGCCCGGCTGGCGACGCGATGAGTGAGAACAGTTTTGAGGAAGTCGTCGGCAATGGCCGCCGCGATGTCGATGTCCGAAACGCTTTGCAGTCCGCGCCACGCCGGATTGGAATTGACTTCCAGAACCTGGATCTCGCCATCGGGCGCGCGAATGAGGTCGATGCCTGCGTAGTCGGCATCAATGGCGCGCATAGCCGCAAGGCTGATCGCCATCATCTCCGCATCGGGTTCGTGCGCGCTCGCTTGACCGCCCTGGTGAATGTTCGTCACCCACGTCGTGCCCCGTCGCGTCATGGCGGCTACCACGCGATGGCGGGTGGCAAGGACGCGCCAGTCCTCGTAAACGCCGCCCCGTGGCGCAACGAAGTCCTGCATGTAGTAAATGTGGTCGACGGCCTCAGGCGGCGGCAATTGGCTCTGCTGCGCGATCTGCCCGATGCCTTTGCCTTGGCTGCCGAACAACGGTTTCACGACCAGCGGCCGGTTGAGCGCTTCCGTGTAGGCGAGCGCATGATCGATTGTTTCGCACACGCGCGTGCGCGGCGTCGCAATGCCGGCCTTGTGCAGCAGAAACGTCGTTTGCGATTTGTCGACGCAGCGCTCGATGGCGCGCGCATCGTTCCAGACGCGCACGCCGCTCTCGCGCAACGCGTGCAGAAGCCCCAAACGAAACGTGATCTGCTCCAGCGTTCCGGCCGAAATGGAGCGCACGAAAACCCCATCAGGCAGCCGGCCCGCAAAGCCCGGAATATCGATGCCCGTCTGGAGTGCGGTATCGAACGCGCAATGAGGAAGCGACGAGACGGTCACGCGCGCGCCCCGGGCTTGCAGCGAGCGCACGATGCGGCGCGCGTGCCACTCGCCGCGGCCTTCCTCGATCAACAGTGCGAAATGCAGGCCTTCGCCCGTCAGCGGGCGACTGGGGCTGAGTTCGTCAGCGGAAACTCGCATCCACGATCTCCGGCGCCAGCTTTCCGGCCTGGAACGATTGGCCCGTCTCGACGTTGGAGACGGTCACTTGCGCCGGCGAGAATAGCATTGGGTCGATCTTGTAGAAGTCGCCGTTCACGTCTGCGAAAATTTCCGCGAACGGTTTGCCGTAGACCGAGCAGGTGCTGGACGGCAGGCCTTCGGCAAGGCGCTTTGCGTCGCTGTCGGGACCCTTGACGAACAGATGGATGCGGCCGCCGTAGATGATGGCGTCGTTTGTCCGCCCCATCGCCTTGACGAAGTCAGGGAAGGGGGGGGCGATCGGTGTCGTGCCGACGCCGTCGAGGATGTTCTCCAGCGGGAAATGCAACTCGTGTGACTTGTGGATCGCGACTTCAAGCACGCGCGCTGCGATCTGCACCGTGCCCGCGAGGCTCCACGTCGTGGCGTAGATGATCGTAAGGTCGGTCGGCGTGATGCCGCAGTGCTGCGAGATGTGCGCGATGACGGAGGCTGGTGGCGCCTTGTCGCCCTCGATGACAAGTGTCGCCTTCGGATAATGATCGGCGTAGCCAAGGTCCTTGAACAGCGGTTCGACGCGCGAGAGCGCGCGCGCCGGCCCCGAACCGAGCGCAAAAAATCCTGAGTCTCCGGTCTCGTCCTTGATGGTCCATCCGGCATACTGGCTGGCGAGGCAGGCGATGACCGGATTGGCCGATGAGACGACGACGCCGAGCGGCCAGTTCGCGATCCCCGATGACTGCGTAAAGGCAACGGTGCCAAGCCCGCCCATGCAGATCTCGCCCAGACGTCGGCCGGCTTCGAGGCCGCCGATGGCAGTCGCACCCGCATCGATCAGGCGTTCGCCGTGGCTGCCCTTCGTGACCGAGATGCGCAAGGCATCGGCGTCCGCGACCAGCGTATCGACAAGCTTGGCTGCGCGTGCCGACACGCTAGGGTTAATGCCGGTCTGCATCACGTTCTCTCCGTCTCATCCAGGTTTTGCGTGTCCGTATATCAGGTCGGCCAACTGCGCCAAGCGGGCGCGGACCAAGCTTTCCGCCTGCTGAGCATTTGCCGCAACCGCCGTCGCCGTGGCAAGCGGCGCACCTGCTGGTACGGCGGTGCCGGCCGTGCCGCGGTCAGCGGACCATTCGGGCCACGGGACCTCGCCAAGGACCAGTGCGCCATGATCCGCATGCAGGATTGCGGCGGCACGCGATTGCTGCGGCGCGATTGCCTCGTGCGCCCGACCGTTTTTGTCCGGCATGAAAGCGTCAACGTGGCCTGCGATTTGCGTTCCGAAGTCATCATCGAGCACTTCGAGCGCGGCGCCGGGTCGTGCATTGACTTCGAGCAGTTGGGGCGCGCCTTCCGTGACGATGAAGTCGAACGAAACCATGCCCAGCAAGCGGAAGTGCGCGGCGACCCGGCGCGCACTGTCGGTCAACTCCATCTCGACTTCAGAATTTATGACCGGTGACGACACTGCGCCGCCATATCGAAACGGCTGCTTGCTGGACGGCGCGATCCACTGCCGCGTCGTCCAAAACCGCCCATTGTCCGCATTCAGAAGCGCGCCGATCGAATAGCGCTCTCCTTCGAGGCGGTGTTGAAAGTAGTGCCGCGAGCGTGTGTGTCCCGCCCCTGTCAGGATGCGGATGTGCCGGCCGCCGCTTCCGCCGATGCGCTTTGAAAGCCACCCGTCACCGTTCTCAGGTACCACCGATGTCGTAAGCGGATGCGCAACGCCGAGCGCATCGAGCACTGGAAAAAAGACGTCCGGGTCCTTGAGCGACGTTATCGTCGGGGCCGGCATTCCGATCAACCGGTAGCGCGCCGATAGAGCCTCGACTAGTCGCGGCTTGTCTTCGAAGCCCGACCCCAACACGAGCCCGATGGGCGGGACGGGAGAAGCCGCCGCAAGGTCTTCCAGCGCGGCAAGCAGTGGTCTGGTGCGAAAACCGTTTGCTGCCGTGCCGGCGACGACGCGCACCGCGAGCGAGGCCTCACGCGTGTCCGTATCGCCGAATGCGTCGGCGACGAGGGGCACATAACCCGCGCGACGGGCGGACTGTGCGACAGCCCGCCCGGAAAATGCCGCGATAAGGAGCGCGTCGCCGGCCACGCCGGCTTACGCGAGCCCGGTAAGCGTCTTGCAAAGTGCGTAGGCGTGGCGGAAGTCGAGCGACAACGGCGTGTCGGACGCCAGCATCTGTTTGAACAGTCCCGACTCGCACTTGTACTTGATGTCGCCGATGGCGAGCGCGCCGACGCCGAGAGCTTGGCTGCCGGGAAGCTGAGCGCCGTCCATGAACAGATCCATGCCGTCGACACCCGGAGGTGGCACGGCGTTGACGTCGGCCACGACGAGAAGCTTCTTGGCGATTTCCTTGTCGGCTGCCGACACGACCTGTACGCCCGCCGCCGCCGCCGCGAATATGATCTCAGCGTTGGCGATGATGTCGCGCTTCTGCTCAGCCGTCTCGCCGGCGACCGGTTCCAGATCGACGCCGAAGCGCTCCTTGGAGACGGCGGCGCTCTTGATGACGCGGTCAACGCCGCGGTGGGCAACGAGGCGGACCTTGGCGCCTTCGAGCGCGGCGATAATGGATGACGCGAAGCCGACGACGCCCGTGGCACCGAACACGGTGACGGTGACGTCCTTCCAGCTCTTGTTGAGTTTGTTCTTCATGACACGTTCCACGCACGCGACCATGGCAGCCGCCGTCGTAAACGAGCCGGCCGGATCGGCGAACACCGAGCACTGGAACGGCGGCACCATTGCCTTCTGCGCGGCGTCCAGCATGTCGAGGGCGACGATGGCGTCCTTGCCGCCCATGAAGAAGCCGGTCCGAACCCCGTAGTCGGGTGGGCGCGAGAAGATCGCGTCCTGGATGAGTGGCGTCACGTCAGGGATCTCGACGTTTGTGTAGGGCACGATCACCTTGTATCCGGCGTCGGCGGCCATGTTTACGTCGAAAGGGCTTACGTGCTTGCGCGGGTCGAGCATGTGAAGGATGGGCGTTGCCTCACTCATAACCCTTTGGATCTCCGTTTTATTTTTTTGATTCTAGATCGCGTCGAACCGCGCCCCGGAGTTGCGGCCTTGGGCAATCACGATGTCGAGCCCGTCGCGTTTAGCTTCTCCGACTAAAGAATGATAGAGGCGACTTGCCGCTTCCTCAGATTCGACAAAGGCAAAGCCGGTTGGCCCCCACGAGCTCTGACCGATGCCGCGTGCGCCAGCTTCCGCGATCTTGGCTGCGAGCCGTCCGACCGCTGGGCTTGTCCATGCCGACCCTCCCTGCTTGCTTGCGAAATGCCCGCCGACGAGCTGCTGAATTTCGCTCACCGCCGCCCCGAACGCTTCGAGGTCCATCTCCTTCAGTCCCGGTACGAGGCGCATCAGAACCAAATGACAAATGTGGGCAGCGGTCGCGGCCGGGAAGTCCGGCAAGCCCGCGAACGCCGTGGTCTCGGCCTCCCCCGACACACCAGCACGCTGGACATCAAAAATCAGCATGACGCGCCATTGCTCGGGGAAGTCGGCCCGCAGCGTCAGCGGCGGCGGCAGGTCCGCGTTGCCTCGACCTCCATCGACGATGAGGCCGCCACCAATGAATGCGGCAAGCCCGATCCCGGAACGCGCGCCGCGTGCCCCCGCAATTGCCAGATCGCGCGCCGACAGCGTGCGTCCCTCAAGGTGGGCAATCGCCGAGCCGACAGCGAGCGCAAGCTGGGTCCCCGAGCCTAGACCCGCGTGCGCCGGAATGGCGCTTTCGCAGTTGATCGCGTAACGACCGCCGCTGTCGGCGGCGAAGCGATCGATGAGGGATAGGATGCGCTCACGCTCTGCGCCCGAGGCGGCGTTCCGCGTCGCTCGTCGTGCGTTTAGCACGGTCGCCGGCCGGTCGACAGCAAGCCCAATGCTGCCGAAGCGCCGCCCGAGCGTGCCGCTGATGTCGAGGAACCCGAGATGCAGGCGTGCCGGAGCGGTAATGCGTACGGTGGCGTCTTGCGTGGACTGAGACCTCACGGGACGCTGCATTCCTCTTGTTGGAGATGGTGGGCCGTGGCTGCGATACACAGCGTTGCAACGGCCGGCCTCTCGGCGGTAGGTTCAGGCCGGTGTTGTCCGACAATTGTGCTGCGAGGGCAAGATGAGTGCCGAGCGCGAGAAACCTATGAGCGAGGCCGAGGTTAAGGCTTGGCTCGCCGCTAACCTTCCGCAGTGGAAACTCGAGGACGGGTGGATACGGCGAACGTACAAGACGGCAAGCTGGAAGGGGACGCTGATGGTGATCAATACCGTCGGCCATCTTGCCGAAGCCGCGTGGCACCACCCCGATATCACGGCGTCATACGCCTGGGTTGAGGTTCGCCTGATGACGCACTCCGCCAAAGGCATCACGGCGAAGGACCTTGAACTCGCCAGCAAGATCGAACAGGTCGTGCACTGGCAACCCGGCACGGAAGGCAAGGGCCTTGAAGGCACGCCTCACGGCGACATGCGTTTCGCCTACATAAAGTACGATTGAAAGTACGATTGATGGCGGGCGCGCCCGAGGCCGACAAGCGCGTCAAACGCGTCAGGCACGAACGAAACACGCTGGCCTTCGACGCGACCCTCGGGCTCGGGTCAAATATTGGCGACAAGTCCGCGAATATCGAAACGGCGGTCGCGCGGCTGACGTCGCAACGCGACATTGTCCTGGTGAGGCAATCGGGCCTCTATCGCTCGCCACCGTGGGGCGTGACCGAGCAGGACTGGTTCGTGAACGCGGCCGTCGCCGTTGCAACGAGCCTTACCCCCCGCGCTCTGCTCGAGCGTTGCCAGCAGGTCGAGCACGACATGGGCCGGCTACGGCGCGAGCGCTGGGGCCCGCGCATCATCGATATCGACATTCTGACGTATCGCGATGCACAGGTGAAAGAGCCCGATCTCGTCATCCCGCATCCGCTCATCGGCGAGCGCGCGTTCGTGCTCGTCCCGCTCCGGGAGATTGCGCCGCATGTCCGCGTTGGCAGCCATTCGGTCGACGAATTGGCAGCCGCCGTGGACACGCATCAAATAACACTGATGCGATAAGCGCAAAAACGAAACGCCGCGAATGTGCTTCGCGGCGCTCGCTGATTGAACGGCTGTTGGAGATTATTTCAGTGTTTCGAGATAGGCGATCAGGTTGTCCTCGTCAGCCGGATCCTTGATTCCCATGAACACCATTTTGGTGCCGGGCACCAACTTCTTCGGATCGGCGAGGTACGTCTTGAGCGTCGCCTCGTCCCACGTCAGGCCCGAGTTCTTCATGGCCTCGGAATAGGTGTAGCCTTCGTGCGTGCCTGCCTTGCGGCCGATGACGCCCTTGAGGTCGGGACCGACGGCGTTCTTGCCGACCTGATGGCACGCTTTGCATTTATTGAATACTGTTTTGCCGGCTTCCGCGTCGGCGGCCTGGGCCGCGACCGGCATCGCAGCCATCATCGCGGCTGCAAGAACCCACTTGCGCATGTTTGTTTCCTTCCCGTTTCGCCTTAGGCGGCGTCACCACAACGCTTGAGTATTAGCTCAGCGCTGCGTCAGGGAAAATGTACATTTTCTAGTGAACACCGGCTGAACAGATATGACGCAGCCGCACAATCCAGCAGACTGAGCTGCTGCGGTCGCGAAACAACAAGCTGTTGGAAATCCTATTCCGCCGGTTCCTTGCCTTTAACGGCGCCGCCGACACGACGGTAGACGAAAGGCGGTGGGGTTGGGTTGGCGCTCTCCTGTTCCGCCGCCGCGACGAAGGCCGCGTGGTGCGGTGAGAATTTGCAAGCTGGGTCGGTGTTGGTCGGGTCTCCGGTGAACGCCATGGCCTGGCACCGGCAGCCGCCGAAGTCGATTTCGGCGCGCGGACAGCTCCGGCACGGCTCCTTCATCCAGCTTGTGCCGCGGTAGGCTTGGAACGCCTGGCCATTGAGCCAGATGTCCCGCAACG